>JAFACO010000534.1 GCA_023425485.1 Bacillota bacterium | reverse complement strand
GAGTAAATCTTTTGCATCTTATTCTTCAATAAATCAAAGTAAAAAATTATCATTTACTAAGGTCGGACATTTTTCATAAATATTAATCACTTAATTATTCTCCTATTAATTATCTGTTTAGTATCATACATTCTGAAATAAAGATATTTATAGGTATGCATTCACAACTTCTAAAAGGGACGATGTGGCTCCCCATATTCTTCTAATAATTCATTACAAGTCGCCAAAATACGGTTAATAACACTTTGCGGCTCTATTATCTTTATAGCACTGCCTAAGGAAAGAATCACTCCATACCAAAAGGTTTCTTTCTCTGGAACCGAAAAGCAGAACTCGAAATCCCCATTTTCGTACTCTTTTGTAACCTTCCCATTCAAATATTCCTTACATTTTGATTTTACTTGTGCCTTCCCGTTTAGCTTTATATCAATACTTTTTTGAGAATTATTTACACCTATTGAGTTACTTTCTATCTGATGCTCTTTTGTATTCTGTTTTTCTGTAATCTGTAGATCCTCTATCCGCACAAGTTTAAACATGCAATAATCCTGGTATTTTTCATAATACCCTATCAGATACCAGTTAAACCATTTGTATACCACACTTGCAGGCTCTACTAACATATGTTTTACTTCGTTTTCATTATTTGTATATTGAAATTGAACCATCCTTTTTTGTAATATTGCAGCTTCCAACAATTTAATCTGTTCATTCGTCTCTCGATTTTCCTGAGCAACACTGAAGTCTATACTGATTGGGCTTATCTTTCCTTCCACCAGCGAGCTCATCTTATCAATGGTCTTCTCCAAATTCTTGTTTGTATATGCACTTGCAAGACCTTTTAATGCTGTTACAATAAGGTCATAATCACTTCTATTTGCCAATTGTTTATCCATCACATAGGTCTCAATAATCTGATACCCTCCATCTACTCCAAATGTGGATTGAATTGGGATACCCGCTTGATCTAAGGATTCCATATCTCTCACAATTGTTCTTGTTGAGACTTCAAATTCTTCTGCAAGCTTTTGAGCAGATGTTTTACCGTGCTTTAACAAATAAATAGTAATAGCCATAAGGCGATCTATTTTCATATGTCCTCCCTTTAACTATGATAATAGCGAATAAACTGTGACACCATTATGTCACAGTTTAGATATGAATAAAAGTTTTTTATAATTAACTTCTATCCTAATATAATGATTAGGGTGTCATAAGTCTTCCAAGTGATTTAGTTTTGCCAGTTTGCATATTCACAAAGTTAAACTAAGATGATATAGGATGTAGTTTAATAGCTACTGTAATTAAACAACTAAAATTCTCTTGAATATCTTTCCATTTTGAAATATACTGTTGAGCATGGGAATAATAAGAACAAACACAAATTTAATGTCATTCGTTGCGAATGAATAGGAGGATATAATTATGCAAATGGATCAATTGCAAAAAGATATGGTAGCCGCTATGAAGGCTCATGATAAGGTGCGTAAGGATGCGATTTCTTCCTTAATTTCTGCGGTTAAGAAAATCGCCATTGATGAGGGCTGCCGTGATAATATTCAAGAGGAACTTGTTGATCGTGCAATATTAAAGGAAATGAAGCTTGTAAAAGAGCAGCTGGATACTTGCCCAGCAGAACGTGAAGAATTGAGAGCTGGCTATCAGGCTACCTTAGATGTGATTAAAGACTATGCTCCTGTTATGATGACAGAGCAGGAAATCGAAGCTTTTATTCTTGGAAAATACTCTGAATTAGTTGCTACCAAGAATAAAGGTATGATTATGAAGAACGTTTCGCCTGAATTAAAAGGCAAGGCAGACGGTAAATTAGTTAATCAGATTGTAGCTAAACTGTGCGAATAATCTAATATAGGATTCATAAAAGGCCAGCTATGTTAAATAATAGCTGGCCTTTTGAATGTTATATAATATTTAATTAACTATTTATATTGATTAGAGTGACAAATGCAATCAAATATCAAAGCTTCTTCAATTTGATTATTCCTATGCAAAACAATTATATTGTAACTTTGATCTTTATTCTTGTTCTCTATTCTTGCTCTCTATTTTTGCTCTCTATTCCTGTTCCTTAAGAACTCTCTTTAAGAATTCCTTGGTTCTATCCTGGGTTGGATTATTAAAGATCTGCTCCGGTGTTCCTTCTTCTGCAATAACTCCCTTATCCATGAATACTACTCGATTAGCAACTTCCTTGGCAAAGCCCATCTCATGAGTAACAACAAGCATCGTAAGACCACTTTTTGCAAGCTCTTTCATTACTGCAAGTACCTCACCCACCATCTCTGGGTCAAGTGCTGAAGTAGGTTCGTCAAAGAGAAGAACGTCTGGCTCCATGGACAAGGCTCTGGCAATTGCAACTCTTTGCTTTTGTCCACCGGACAATTGTTTTGGCTTCGCATTAATGTACTGGTCCATACCAACTACGGACAGATATTTCAAAGCAACCTTCTCTGCTTCTTCCTTACTTCTCTTTAACACCTTAATCTGTCCAACGGTACAATTGCTAAGTACGTTGTGGTTGTTAAACAAGTTAAACTGCTGGAACACCATTCCG
>JAFACO010000524.1 GCA_023425485.1 Bacillota bacterium | reverse complement strand
ATAACTTTCATTCACCATAGAAAACAAATAGAAGTCTTTCAATAACTGTTTTCCACCTGTTAGCGACATTAAATAATACATAATAGGTGTCAGGTAAGCAATTGCTATTTGATCAAACAAACTGTAGACACAAAACCCTATCCCTCCTAAGAATACTGCTTCTGCCAGAGTGCCAAGAAAGAAATTAAGTTCTGGGAACTCGCAATTATTGTACATTAAGATAACTATATAGGTTCCTATTAAGAGAACAAATGTCATCATCACTATAACTAACCGAATTAGATATACCGTGGATAAGGAGATATATTTAGTCCTTACAAGATCCCTTATCTCCTTGTTCTGTTCAGCCAAGTAAATTGGTGTGAGCAATACAATACCGATAAATACCACATATCGCTCAAGTACTATGGCTGTGCTGACAGAATCCAGATTTTCAACTCCCATAAGCAGTGGGGATATAATCAGTAGCAGCAGAGCAATGAGCATATGCGGCAACAGGCTAATCTTCAGATTTACTCTTACGATTTCTAACAACCTTTCCAACCTTTAATTTCCCCTTTCTTCTTAAGTCAAATAAAACTACAGAAGCAAACAGCATCACAATTGCCAGAATGAAATATCCCGTCCTGTTCATAACCAAAGTAGAAAAATTATCATGAAATACATCATACATTCCTACCGCATTATGTCTTGGAATTAAATTCCAACCATACCCTCCAGCCATTGCTGCGGCACCTGTAAATAAACTGATAAACCACCAGCCTACCTGAACTAAGATAGCCAATGCTGTGTTTGTGAATTCTGTTACAACGACACCTACGGACAAGGACACTAGCATAGTTGGAAGCAACCAGCCAAATATATACTTTACAAATGCAAAATGATCAATATTGATTCCCTGGCTATTGGCATAATACACACATTCTGTAAATGGTATGAGTGATATTAATAATACCGGGACAATTAGCATCATCACCATGGACAAATATCTGCTAGTTAGAATGCATAATGAGGATGCTTTTCTGCTATAGATAACCTCCTGTGCTCTAGCTCTTCGATCTCTTAATCCTCTGGTTACTGATAAAAATACCGGTAAAATAGCTAGTACGATACCCAAATAATCCGAGAATATTCTAGCATAAGCACCTGATAAACGATCCTTATCAACTACTTCATTATATTCATCCAAGGCTTGTTCATAAGTCATTGGTATTAGGCTGCTGGTCCGGATATAGGTTTCACTGTAGTTAGAACCTCCCCCTAATAACTCATCTGCTTCCTCCATCAAACTCATGAAATAGTTAAAATCCATTCCCTCCTTCACAGGTATTCCAATCTGTACCGTCATCGTAAATTCTGTAACACTTTCGAGAAAATCATTGACTACTTTTTCCAATTCATTTGCATTTAATCCCGTAACTTCAGTTATAATTTCTTCCATTTTACTTTGATCTTTTTTATCAAGTGTTACCCTTTTATAGAAACCGATAGGATAGGCGGAGTATGTATTTTGACAGAATTCTAAAGCCAATTTACTTACTGCATTTTGCATCATCACTTGCGGATCCTTACTATAGGTAAACCCATAATCCTCCTGCCCCTGTATTGGTTTTTCAATCAGTTCCATGTCACCCATCTGACTAACATAGAAAACTACCATACAAGCGATAATGATGATGTAGGTTAAACTTTTAAGAGTTTGCTTACATTCCTTCAGAAAGAGTTCTAGAAACATACCTTTTCACCTCTCTTTACCTGAAGCAGATACATATAAGCATCCTCAACATTAGCTTCACAGGAAACTGCGTTTTGAAATGGTTTATCTTCTGCTATAAAACGTACGAGAAGTTTATTGCTTTGTGTTAGCATGCTAGTAATTGGATATTGTTCTTTCAATTTTGGTAATTCTACCGAACTGATCTCTGCAGAGTATATTTTATTCTTTGCTGCCTCCAGCATGGAGACTACGGTTCCATGATAAATAATTTGACCATCCTCAAGGATTGCTATTTTCTCACAGGTTGCTTCTATATCGCCAACGATATGAGTGGAAAGTAACACAATTCTATCCTGGGCTATTTCACTTAGTAAATTGCGAAACCGAACTCTTTCCTCTGGGTCAAGTCCTGCTGTAGGTTCATCTACAATTAGTACTTTGGGATCATGCAGAATTGCTTGGGCAATACCAAGGCGACGTTTCATACCACCAGATAGTGCTTTCACCTTTCTTTTCTTTTCCTTCATCAGATTGACCTTCTGAAGCAACACGGGAATTCTCTCTTTTCTCTCTTTTTTACTTAGACCAGACAATACCCCAAGGTAATCCATAGCTTCATATACTGACATATTGGCATACATGGAGAACTCCTGAGGCAGATACCCTATAATTCTACGAATCTCTCTTTCATTTTTGATTGGAATTCCACAGACGGAGATGTCTCCTTCTGTCTTAGGTAATAAGGTTGCCAGTACTTTCATTAGAGTCGTCTTACCTGCACCATTTCTTCCTAGCAAGCCGAACATTCCTGCTTCAATCTTTAGATTAACCTGATTAAGTGCTTGTTTTTTCCCATAATATTGATTTAAATTCTGAATTACTATCTCTGTTGACATTGTGATATCCTTTCTAATCTTATTTGGGTGATTACAAGGGTTTTCTTGTAATATTCTCACCTTTATAATTAGGATAAGATATGTTTCTCTATATTTTCTCTACGGAGGATATATTTTTAATAAAAAAGCAATTTGTAATAAAAGACGTGTTGCGTATGGACTATATTTAGCCTCACAAATTTTTTATATTAAATTGCAGAACTTAGCAGTGTTTTATATTGCGTTGACATATAATCATTCTACCTTCTCTATTGAAAAAGCTGCTGTAATAACTGCTCCCTGCTCCATTCGATTTGCAATCGATAGATACCCTCCATGTTTTTCACATAGTAATTTACAAATATATAATCCGATTCCAAAATGCTTTGAGTTTTGGCCTTCCCCGGTATAGTAAGGTTTTGTAGCCATTAAAAGCTCCTTTGCTGTTAATCCTTTACCATCATCTGCTACAGATAATAGAACTTGGTGCTTATCCATATCGTAAGACAAAATAACCTCAATCTCCATTTTTGAATATCTGAAAGCATTTGAAATAATATTTTCAAATACCTCCATAAAGATGTTTTCATCCAATAACAATTCTGTTGTTATTTTTTTTAGAGGTTCTTGAATTGTAACTTTTACAGTCTTGTCTCCCTTTAATATTGTAAGCATCTCGTTTATCTTAACAACCAGCTCATTCATATCCACTACTGATTTATTTACTGGTAGCTCCTCAAGAGAATTTATGCTCTTCATTGTATTGCTATATTGCTCCAGTCTCTGTAACTGGTTTGACATTAGAGAAAGGGTGGACAAAAGCTTCTCTTGATTAATCTTTCCTTCGGGTACATATAGATTCAAAAAGTCAGTATAACCTCGTAGTACCGTTAGTGGAGTACGAAGGTCATGTGCAAAGGCAGCATTAAGTCTCTTCTGTTCCTCCATTACATCCCACATTTCTTGATTATTGAGAATCATTTGTTTTCTCATATAGTCAAAGGACTGACATAACTGGCTCATCTCATCCTTGCCTTCATAATAAATTGGTGTATCCAGTTCGTTCTTACCTATCTTATTCATTGCGTCGCTTAAGATACGAAACGGTGTTTTCAGTTTATTACGATAAAACAAGTATGGGATTCCAATAATACCAGCTACTGAATAGAAAAATATACTCCAGGTTTGAATAAAATCAATGAGCTGTACAAAGATTTTATCCTTTCCTGTAACCAAAGATAAATCCTGATAATAGACGAAATTAATATTTTGGCTATCCATATCAGTAACATTATAATACTTCGACCATATAATTTTATCCCATCGTTCACATACTCCTATAGTAAGGGTATATAAAATAATTACTAAAATAACTGTCAGGACTATATAGACAGCCAACGCCTTTCTTATTGAAAGATTGCGAAACCTTTGTTTTAAATTTTCTAACTTTTCCTCTATCCAATCCATTTATAGCCTACTCCCCATACGGTTTCTATCAGACTTTGATCCGTGAATTTTGAAAGCTTCATACGAACTCTGCGTATATGTTCTGTTATAATATTGCTATCACCTTCGCTGTCATAACCCCAGAGCTTTTCATAGATTCTTTCCTTGCTAAATACTTGTCCTCGGTTAAGACAAAGATATTCAAGAATATCAAATTCCGTCCTGGTAAGTCCAATATCCTCTTCTTTATAGTAGACACAGCGTTCCTGAAAATTCAGTGTTAGCTCACCAAGGAACTTAATCACTTCTTTCTTAGAATTTCTTGCTTCTCTACGCAGATGAGCCGCAACCCTTGCCCCCAGCTCATCAATATGAAAGGGTTTCACTATATAATCATCCCCACCAATCATCAATCCGTTTATTTTATCCTGGTCTGTGACCTTTGCTGTAAGAAATAAAATTGGGCAGGTGATGTGGCTGCGAATTCTTTTGCATACCTCCAGCCCATCCATTCCAGGCATCTGGATATCCAGCAGTATTAAATCTGGTGAAAATTCTGCCTTTTCCACTGCTTCCAATCCATTATTGGCTAGCATGATACCATAGCCCTGTAATTCAAAATAATCTTTCAAAAGCTGCAGTATGTCTGGTTCATCATCTACTAATAATAAGCGATATGACATAACTTTTTCCCCCTCTATATTGTGTTGTTGCATAATAAAATGAAAACTATTTTATTCATATTTGTTATCTTCCATAAAGTAATTTTTGAATTATTCATCCTAATGTAACATAGAAATATCTACAAAATCTCTATTTTCAAGCAATTTAATTTTACATGACTTTTCCCGATTAATCACTGTTAATTTATTTGATAATTATTAATTACATTGATACACCAGATACAACATAAACAACACAATAATTGGACATATATGTCAGTAACTAGCTTATACTATCATGTCTATTTTGTTCTATATTTATTAACTCTATATACAAAGCTATTGATATAAAAAACTATACACCGTATAATACAGCAAAGACAAGGTGTCTAATGATTTAAAGTGTACTAAAAAAATTTTTATTTTTAACCCTACATAATACTCATAAAAAAGGAACATAGGAGAAAAGCAAAAATGCATGAAATATTCAAACAAATCCCCCTATACAGATTTATCATGTTTTGTAATGAGACTAATATGGAAAAAACCGTATTAGATTGTGGTGCAGGAGGAGATTGCCCACCTTTAAGTTTATTTTCAGATTATGGATACTTGACACATGGAATAGAACTAGATACGAATCAATTACAACTAGCAAATAACTATGGTCTCACTAAGGGACAAACATTAAATATTGAGCTGGGAGATATGCAAAATTTAAAATTTGATAATGAAAGTTACAGTTTTGTTTATTCTTATAATTCAGTATTTCATATGAAAAAGGTAGATGTCTTAAAATCTATCACTGAAATGAAGCGTGTATTAAAGAAAGATGGACTTCTTTTTGTAAACTTTCTTACTATAAATGATTTTCGTTGTGGAACAGGTGTGGACTTCGGAGATAATCAATATGAACAAATGGATGATTATCCTGTAATCCATTCCTATTTTGAAGCTGGAGAAGCGGACAAATATTTTGATGGTATGGAGATTTTATATAAAGAGGACAGGGTGTTAGAAAGAATATATGAGGGCGAGAAAATTAGACAAGGGTTTATCGATTATATTGTCAGAAAAGTATAAAAAGTTTTTGCAATGAATTTATATAATGCTTTCAAAAAGCTTCTCGAAATCTTAGATTTCAAGAAGCTTTTATATTAATTTACATATTGATATAGTTCTAACTTATCTCTTAAAGTCTAATTAATACAGCGGATACTTATCGGTTAATTCCTTCACCATTGTCATTGCTTTTTCCTTATTCGCTTCCACATCCTTAACCAGCAAATAAATAGCTTCGGCAATTACCTCCATATCCTCGGTGTTCATTCCTCTGGTGGTTACTGCTGCCGTACCTAGACGGATACCACTGGTTACAAACGGAGAAGCTGGATCATTAGGAATTGCATTCTTGTTACAGGTAATATTGGCTGCATCAAGAAGTTTCTCAGTATCCTTACCAGTTACACCCATGTTCTGAAGGTCTACTAACATTAAGTGATTATCGGTACCTCCCGATACAAGGTTAAAGCCTCTCTTAATTAAGCCGTTCGCAAGAGCTTGTGCATTCTCTACAATCCTTCTTGCATAATCCTTAAAGCTTGGATCAAGAGCTTCTTTAAAGCATACTGCCTTTGCAGCAATTACATGCATCAACGGTCCACCTTGAATTCCAGGGAATACTGCCTTGTTTAACTTGTATTCTTCTGCAAATTCAGCACTAGATAAGATCATCCCACCTCTTGGACCTCTTAAGGTC
>JAFACO010000510.1 GCA_023425485.1 Bacillota bacterium | reverse complement strand
ATATATGGGCAATAAGAGTATTACTGTATTGAAAAATTTCTTAGATGGTGCAGCGTATGCATCTCACATACTTGGCATAGATGATGGTTATAATGACTTCTCTCCTATTCCTTTTCGGTTTTTCAACGACTATGTTGCTCAGTTTTACAATTACCTCGAGTCAACTTCCGGCTGGGCAAATATGATTTTAAGTGAAAATAATGGTGATGAACAGGCTAGCTTTGATATGTTTTATACACTTCTTGATAATTTTCGTTCTATTAAAATATCAAAAATGGAAAAGTGTGTTTTAACACAAGAGCAAATAAATTATCATAATGAAAACGAATATGCTCCAAAGCGTATATTACACAACGACTTCAATCAAATGGAACCGTTATTTAAAAAACCAAAAACCATCTATTTAGTTGAACTTTCCAATAACTTAGGATGTCTCTGTATGATTGAAGGTAACGATACAAGTTATTTACATTCGTCTCTTTTAACGAGTAGAGAATCTGCAATAGAATATTTTAAAAGAAATTTTAGTGGTTCCTATCATTGGTATTTAGTTGATAGAATCCCTGACCAATTTGAATGGGTATAAAAATGTTAACATGTATACTACAAAAAGAAAATATATTTTTTGAGGTTATTTAAGATGAAAAGTTATTGCTATGTTGTGTTACCTAATGATTCGCGTCTGAACAATGAAGAAGTCTATGATTATGTTAGAAATAAGATTTCCAGATATAATACTGAGTTCGAGGTGGAGCCGTATAAAAAATATTTTTCGAAGGTTGAAACTTTAGAAATATCCAAAAGACGTGGATTTTATGAACTTAAAGATTTTGAAGGGTATCTAAAAACTCACAATGATGACGATGGTATTGAAAATGGATTATATTATTGGATTACAACTTACAATGCGAATGGGCGTTGGGATAGTATTAGGCTTGATGGTATTAAGAAAGCTTGTGAATTAGCAAATGATTTACCCTATTCCGTAGTTACTCCAGATGGTGTTTGGCATTCTGAAATGGATTATGGATATAAGCCTATAATAGATTTTAAGCAAGGTAATCTTCACCCTGATAATATAGAACCTAATAGAAAATGGAAAGAATATCTGGTTGGGTTTTTTAATGAGTACTGTGACTACTCTTTAGCTGTCATTTTTGTTCATTCATAAAGTGTATCAACCACCACACCAAAAAACCAGCTAATTTTATCGTTTATTAGTAAAAAACCTATACTATACTTATCTTGAGAGGATACGAAAATGATACGCTAGAGCTTCCGAACAATACGATTAATTATATTGATGTTAATCTAGATACTGAAATTAAATACGCTAAGATAGCCCAAATCGCCTGTTCACCTCATGACGAACAGGCGATTTTTCAAATTATACATATATTATTTCACTATTTTACTTATTGACCAATAAAAGCATCTAATGCAACGGAAGCTTTTCCATTCTTAGCCCATGCTCCCATTGTGTAACCGTTCCAACCGGAATATGCTTCTGGTTCCCAGTACAGCACTCCTAACCCATAGGTACCGGAACCAAGTGCTTTTACCTTTGTGATTAAGCTGGCGATAAAGGTCTTACTGGTTGATGCAGAACCATAATCCATACCACACTCCATAATCATTACTGGCTTTCCATAGGTAGATTTTATCGTACTCATCGTTGTAGCACATGAGTTAACTAAAGAGGCATAGTTACTCGCCGATGCATATAGTGACAAACCTACCACATCAAACTTTGCTCCATTACTTACCAATCCACCGATGTTCCAGGTATACAGGCTGGTCTGGTCCCCATTTGAAAGGTGCACTATAACTTTTGTACTGCTGCTGGCAGCCTTCACTGCATTATAGCCTGAAGTAATAAAGTTTGCATATTGCTTCATAGTCGTTGCGCTGGTGGATGCTTTCCCATATGGCCAAAGGATACCGTCATTTGTTTCATTACCAATCTGTGCATAGGTTGGTGTAACTCCAGCTGCTATTAATTGATTCATAACATACAAGGTATAATTATATACAGCGGTATATAACTGATCAATTGTGTAACTTGACCATGCGGCAGGAATTGTTTGCTTACCGGGATCAGCCCAAGAATCACTGTAATGGAAGTCTACTATTACGCTCAAACCTAATGCTTTTGCTCTCTTTGCCATATTAACAGTGTTGGTGGTATCGCACCAACCATTTCCTGGATCACCGGATGGATTAACAAATACTCTTAATCGTATGGTATTCATACCATAATCATCTCTTAAGATTTTCAAGATATCTGTCTTAACTCCTGCTTTATTATACCAGACATTGCCTGCGGCTTCCATTGCTGGAACCCAACTTACATCAGCACCTTTAACAAAGGTCGCTGCTGTCACTTTTGTAGGGGAAGGAATGATGAAAGATGAACAAATAATCGCCAAGCATACTACAAACGCTATAACATTTCTTAACTTTCTTTTTACCATAATCTTACCTCCAACATTATTTTTAATTCATGTATCTATGTTCCCTCTGAAACAATTACAGTTGCGCAACCGATTGTTCAATAATATTATATTATCAATAAATTATGGCGTCAATGTCATACATGCTTAGATTTTTCAATTTTTATTTGTATAATTTTTACAAATATCACTTCATATTCATAATTTTATTGCTTATTTTATCAATCAAATGCAAGTAATGTGTCCGAAGTACAAACAACCGTGTAATAATACCCATTTACAATGATTGACTTCTATTTTCTATAAAAGTATAATGATGCCTAAACGGATATCCGGATATACTATAAGATAAAGAGGTCAATTATGAAAATCCCAAAGTTAATTTACATAATATTAGTCTGTTCTGCTTTTCTATTTTTGCAAGGATGTAGTTTTATACAGTACCGATTAAATTTGCTGGAGTTAGAAGTTAATAGAGCTAAGAAATATCAATTAGAAATAACTAAAAATGTTTTAGATTGCTTTAATGAAAAGGATACCGATGCTCTCAAATCTTTGTTATGCGCAAAGACTCTGGAGCTTTCAGATATTGACGAACAAATTCAAGCTTGCTTTGACCTTTTTCAAGGCAAAGTTATTTCCTTTGATGACAATTTAATGGGATATGAGGGTGAATCCATAGAATCTGGAAAAACAACCCGGCTTGAACGGGCTTGGGATGTTAAAGATATTGTCACAGATGAAGACAAAGAATATGAAATCTATCTATACACCTATGTTATTAATGAGAATGATAAAGACAAGGTAGGTATATCAGACATCACCATAACCTGTAGTGATGGTGCAGAATATAAAATAGGATACCGATGGCCTAGTTATTACCCTGAGGGCTCTGAATTGTCCCATAAGGTTATCGCCGCCTTTAGTGAAAATGATATTGCTGGACTTAAATCCATGTTCTGTAAAAGAACTTTGGATATATCAGATATTAATGAACAACTTCAAACTGCTATAGAATTTTTTGAAGGGAAAGCGACGCTGGGAATGGTTGAAGGTGAAAGTCGAGTTTATGATAGAGATCACGATTATACTACTACTGTTAATGAGGAAGAGATTATAAAAAATAATGAAGCGATACGTACTTCTATATCTGTTTATAACGAGAACATTGAAACAGATGCTGGAAGAATATATTCCTTAGAATTTTATGCTAATCTTCTATTTTCTGAGGATAAAGCATCTGAAGGTATTTCACAAATCATAATTACAGATGAGGATGGAGTGCAACAAGTAATTGGAGAAAGAATAGACTAAAGGCATATTATAGTATTCACACCTTACCTACTGTAAAGTACATAGGACAAGCAGAAAGGTTAACTTAAAGTTTAGTTCTCTTCCTAATCTTTATATGGTTTCTATCATTGTTAATAACTATAATTATATTATCAACGTTGACTATAAAATTTAAGGAGAGCTTTATGTTAGATACAAAAAAAGTTGGAATTAAAATCGCAACCTTGCGAAAGAGTATTGGACTACCGCAGGAAAAGCTTGCAGAAATGCTTAATATTTCGCCTCAGGCAATCAGTAAATGGGAAAACGGTCACACGTTGCCAGAAACGACTTTGCTGCCCGTCTTGACACAAATATTTCGATGTACTATTGACGATATCCTAATGCCAGCATATTCATTTGACGAGAAAATTGAAGCAGAAAAGCCAACCCTTCTGGAGCAACAAGCGGAGTATATAGCAAAATATGTACTACAAAAAATGGATGGCGAAACAGTATTAAAAGAGAAAAAAGGTCTAAATAACGATATAATTATTAGTTCAATCTATAATGCATTCCCAAACATAGGATATTGTACTGTTACCAAAAGTAATCCTGTTAAAAAGGATGGCAATTCAATTATAAGCATTACAATAACTACCCCACAAACGGAATTGAAATTACTTGAAAAGAATTATATCAAAGACGACAAAGAACTATATAGATTAAACTTTATTAAGGAATATACCAGTGCTATTCCACGTATCTATCATCTTGATTTGGAAGAAAAAGTTGTTCTGATGGACAATCTGTCCTGTGATTATATACAAGGATATGATTTTGACGAAAATAATGAAAACGGTGAAATTATAAGAAATAATTATAATGCCATTTTATCCTCCACTGCTCATTTACACTCCATTTTCTGGGAGAACTTTGTTGCCTTTGAAAAAGTCGGCTTAGACTGGAGACTAGAATCTAAAGAGAATATTCTTTCCCATATTAGTTGCATGGAGAAGGATTTCAAAAAGTATAAAAAAAATGAGGAACTAGGTAAAATCCCAAAGGTATGGATGAACTTTGAAAATAGCATTGACCCTAAAAAACTAAACTATTTTCAAGAAGCAATTCAGTATTTAAGAAATGAATATCCTAAGCTAATTGATGCAAGATTTAATTCCGGACGGAATATAACAATTATTCATGGTGACCTCCATCCAGGACAAACTTTTATGTCAAAATCAAATGACAGAGCAATTAAATTTGTTGGGCTTCAAGCAGTCCGAAT
>JAFACO010000492.1 GCA_023425485.1 Bacillota bacterium | reverse complement strand
CCTTTATCTGCAGTTTAATTCAGGAATAGAGGCAACAATTATCGTGGGAGATAAGAAAGGACAGCTAGTACAATAGGAGGAAAAATAGGAGATAAAATTGGGAAAAAATGTCCTGTTTGTTTAATATATAACAATAGTTGACATATTTTTTAGGAGTGCTATAATATGAACGGACTTGTCAATAATGCGATGGGGTATTTAAAAATCTTAACGGCCTTAGGATGCTTTATTGGCATTTTTTATGCTTTTAGCGTAGCAAAAATATATTTTAATGGACAGGGTGACGTGATTATGAATGCAATTTCCGTACTAATTTTATTTCCGTTATTAGCTGCGTTACTCATATTTGTTGTCAGACATGATGGGACAAGAAATATGATTGTAAGAGTCAGCGCAATCATTACTGCCGCTTTAACCTTATCCGTCGTATTCCTTTATTTTAAGGACGGGATAACACTAAGCATTGAAGCAGAAAAGACGATTGACCATGTCATCGCCGCAGTAGAAGTTTTGGTAGCATTATTCATTATTGCAACAGGTATTAAAAACAAGAAGTATTTGGTTTCTGTATTTTCAGCAATCCAAACGCCTCTTATTCTGTGGTTTGAGTTTACACAGAAGAAAGGGATTGAGGTTCATACCGCAATTGTTTTTGATAAGTTGTCTGCTATCATGGTTCTCGTAATTGGTATTGTAGGTAGTTTGATTTGTATCTATGCAGTAGGCTACATGAAAGCTTACCATGAACATCATAAGGAATATAAGGAAAGAAAGAGCTTCTTTTTTGCGATATTATTCTTATTCCTTTCCGGTATGTTCGGTTTAGTGTTAAGCAATAACTTAACCTGGATTTATTTCTGCTGGGAGTTAACAACCCTTTGCTCTTTCTTATTAATTGGTTATACTCAGACCAAAGAAGCAAAGAACAATTCCTTCCGTGCCTTGGTAATTAACCTTGGCGGTGGATTAGCTTTTGCAGCAGCGATTGTTTATATCGGAATGAGATTTGAAACCCTTGAATTATCAGAGTTAATAAAGATGAAGCCGGAAGCAGCAGTACTGGTACCGGTGTTCCTTTTATCCATAGCAGCACTTACTAAGTCAGCACAGTTACCTTTCTCCTCCTGGTTACTTGGTGCGATGGTTGCTCCAACACCTTCCTCCGCATTATTGCATTCTGCAACAATGGTTAAAGCTGGTGTATACATGATTATTCGTCTTGCACCACTTTTAGGAGATTCCAGTGTAGGAAGAATTGTAACATTAGTTGGAGGTATTACCTTCCTGGCATGTTCTTTAATGGCAATTACACAAAGTGATGCAAAGAAGATATTAGCTTATTCTACAATTGCAAACCTTGGACTTATTGTTATCTGTGCAAGCGTTGGTACACAGGAATCCCTTTGGGCAGCTATCTTATTAATTATTTTCCATGCTGTATCAAAATCTCTATTGTTCATGTCCGTTGGATCCATTGAACATCAGATTGGAAGTAGAAATGTAGAAGATATGGACATTCTTATGAATGTATCCAGAAAACTTTCTTTATATATGATTATTGGTATTGCAGGTATGTTCCTGGCACCATTTGGTATGTTAATTTCCAAGTGGGTAGCGATGAAAGCGTTTGTAGATTCCAACAATATGTTAATTTTAATTATACTTGCTTATGGTAGTGCAGCAACTTTGTTCTACTGGGGCAAATGGATGGGTAAATTGGTTAGCTATGCTAATGTTAAAAAGAAGGAAAAGAACCATTTCCATTTGGATGAAGAAGTTCCGATTTTCCTTCATGCATTGTTAGTTGTAATTTCCTGTTTCTCCTTCCCGTTAATATCAAAATATGCTTTAATTCCTTATTTAACAGATTTATTTGGACAGACAGCAACTATTCCGATTGGAACCAGCGATGTTAAACTGATGCTTTATATGTTAAGTATGTTAGTTGTACTGCCTTTAAGCTTTATTCCAATCTACAAAAAAGATAAACGTAGAAGAGTAGCAGTTTATATGTCAGGTGAAAACACTGGCGATAATGTTACCTTCCATGGTTCAGCTGGTATGACACGTAAAGTCGAACTCCGCAACTGGTATATTGATGGTTACTTCGGTGTGAAAAAGTTAGCATTAGCTAGTGATATCATATCAGTGTTAATCCTTGTAGTTGGCGTAATTCTTCTTATTGGAGGCTTGGTGGGATAATGATAATATTAATAACAATTGGAATACTTATTTTAGCGCCACTCGTTGGTGGCTTACTGACAGGAATTGACCGAGTTATTAGTGCCCGTCTTCAGGGAAGACAAGGCCCTCCGGTACTTCAACCTTTTTATGATGTATTGAAGTTAATCAATAAGGAATCAATCGAAGTTAATTCCATGCATCGCTTTTTTGTTTATATATCTTTGATATTTGTGGCATTTACAACCGTAATTCTGGTTTCTGGCGGAGATATCTTACTTGCAATCTTCGCACTGACCCTTGGTTCTATTTTCTTTGTACTTGGTGGTTATGCATCCAACTCACCTTATAGTACCATCGGTTCTGAGAGAGAACTTCTACAGATTATGGCATATGAGCCAATGGTATTACTTACTTGCGTGGCTTTATATTACGCAAATGGCAGTTTCTTTATTCACGATATTATTAGTGCTGATAAGCCTGCAATTGTTTATTTACCAGGTGTATTTCTCGGATTATTATTCATCCTTGCCTTTAAGCTTAGAAAATCTCCATTTGACTTAAGTATGTCCCATCATGGACATCAGGAGATTGTTAAAGGTATTACGACAGAATATTCCGGTAGAGATTTAGCAGTGATTGAAATCACTCACTGGTATGAGGTTATTATCACTTTAACGCTTGTATATGTATTTTTTGCATCAAGCACTCCAGTAAGTCACGTTGTGGCTGTAGTAGCTTGTTTGCTAACATATTTCCTTGAAATCATCATTGACAATGCAATGGCACGTCTGAAATGGCAGCAAGCTTTTGTGTCTTCTTGGTTAGTGACAGGAATATTAGCTTCCTTAAACCTTTTCATCCTTTCCGTAATTAAATAATGGATTTGGTTTAATGAAAGAGGTAATGAGCTGCGATGAAGCAGCAGAATTGGAGACGATTGTATGAAAGCGATTAAGAAATCACCATGGATTTTACATTATGACGGTTCCAGCTGTAATGGCTGTGATATAGAAGTACTTGCTTGTTTAACACCGTTATACGACGTTGAGCGCTTTGGTATTATAAATACAGGTAATCCGAAGCATGCGGATGTATTGTTAATCACAGGCAGTGTGAATGAACAGAATATTCCAGTTGTAAAGCAGTTATATGAGCAGATGCCTGATCCTAAAGTAGTTGTTGCCGTTGGTATCTGTGCAAATACAGGAGGCATTTTTGCTGAATGCTACAATATTGTAGGTGGAGTGGATAAGGTTCTTCCAGTTGATGTATATGTACCTGGATGTGCAGCTCGTCCTGAAGCAATCATTGATGGTGTTGTAAAAGGTTTAGCTGTATTAGAAGAAAAGCAAAAATACGCCAGAAAGAAGAAATAATATTCGATTTTTCTTAGAATGCTCCAATATAGGGAAGAAAATTCCTATATTGGATATACTGAATAGGAATAATTGAAAAAACCTTTCTGTCGATAAGATATAATTTAGTTACCGCCTCAAAGCGGTGGAATGGAGTAATCTATGGCTCAACAAACAATTAAGCAGATTTTATCTACTGATTTATTAGCTGAAACCCTTAGCCTTAAGAATGAAGGCTACAGACTTGTAGCAATCACCTGCACAGCGAAAGATGGTATGGAATTAAGCTATACATTTGAAAAAGACTATGATTTAATACATCTTAGATTTGTTACCGATACAGAGGAAGAAATCTCAAGCATCAGTGTTATGTATAACTTTGCATTCCTATATGAGAATGAAATTAAAGAACTTTTTGGTGTTCAAATAAAGAACATGTCCTTCGATTTTAATAATTCACTTTATATATTACCAGAACCAACACCATACAAACCAAAGGAGGGGAAAATCAATGGGTAAGAGAACTGTAGTTCCATTTGGTCCCCAGCATCCAGTACTTCCGGAACCGATTCATCTGGATTTGGTGTTAGAGGATGAGCGTGTTATAGAAGCTATTCCTAGAATTGGATATATTCATCGCGGACTTGAAAAATTAGTGGAGAAGAAGGATTATCTTCAATACACTTATGTAGCAGAAAGAATTTGCGGTATCTGTTCCTTTATGCATGGAATGGGCTATTGTATGGCTGTTGAAAGCATTATGGAGGTTAAGATTCCGGAAAGAGCAGAATTCTTAAGAACTATCTGGGCAGAGTTATCCCGTATGCACAGTCATATTTTATGGATGGGCTTGCTGGCAGATGCCTTTGGTTTTGAAAGTTTGTTCATGCAATCCTTCAGATTAAGAGAGCAAGTTCTTGATATCTTTGAAGAGACCACCGGAGGACGTGTTATCTTCTCCGTATGTGATGTTGGCGGTGTTAGAAAAGACATCAGTGCAGAAACTTTAAATAAGATTGTTGATGTTCTCACAAAGCTTGAGACAGAATTAAAAGAGACTATCGAAGTATTCTTAAATGATAGAACTGTTAAACTTCGTACCCAAGGTGTAGGTGTATTATCTAAACAAGCAGCGATAGACACCGGAGCAGTTGGTCCTATGGCTAGAGCCAGCGGTATTGTAAGAGATATGAGAACCACAGGCTATGCAGCTTATGGTAAGATTAATTTTGAACCAATCGTAGAAGAAGCAGGTGACTGCTATGCTAGAACTTCTGTTAGAATGAGAGAAGTTCTTCAGGCAATTGATATTATCAAACAATGTATTGCGATTATTCCGGAAGGCGACATTAAAGTTAAAGTAACCGGTAATCCAAATGGTGAACATTTCACCTTAATTGAACAACCACGCGGGGAGGTAGTGTATTATGCAAAAGGTAACGGAACGAAATTCCTTGATAGGGTAAGAGTCCGCACACCTACCTTTGCAAACGTACCTGCATTAATGGAAACACTGAAAGATTGTGCACTCGCTGATGTTCCGATTCTGGTCGTGACCATTGATCCTTGTATCAGCTGTACCGAGAGATAATCTAAGGTATTGATACGAAGCCTTACTAACTAGATCAATAAGATGCCAGAGGCATCATGGAGTTAGTGTGAAAAGTGAATTTTCACACGCAAATTTGTGCCTGCGGCCCAAAGTTTGCAGGTAGCACGAAAGGTATGGTTACAATAATGTCTATTTTAAGTATGAGCAAGACTCTGTTTAAAAATTTATTTCATGGACCTTATACAACAATGTATCCAATCAAACCAAAGGAGAATTTTGATCGTACCAGAGGAAGCATTGGGATTGTAGTTGAGGATTGTATTTTCTGTGGTATGTGTGACAGAAGATGTCCTACCGGAGCAATTAAGGTTAAGAAAGCGGATGCTTCCTGGAGCATCGAGCGTTTCAAATGTATTCAGTGCAATTGCTGCGTTGAAGTATGTCCTAAGAAATGTCTCAACATGGAACATAATTACACCACTCCTTCACAGGAAAAGACAAGGGATGAGTTTATAAAATGCATGAATACCCAATCACCCAGCGAATCATAGAAATTGCTGAAGAATTTGCAATTAAGAATGATGCTGCTGATGTAAAAGTAATTAATCTCGTTGTTGGAGATTATTCCGGATATGTTGCCAGTTCTATCGAGTTGTATTTTGAAATTATTGCAGAAGGAACCAGATGTCAGCACGCAAAACTACAGATGGAGCGAATTGCACCAAGATTAAAATGCAACCAATGCGGTGAATTATTTATCCGAAAGCCCTTTACCTTTGAATGCCCTATTTGCAAGGGTGAAGGTGGTCCAACTGAAATCGGGAAAGAATTCTACATCAAGTCAATTGAAGTGTGAAGGCTACAAATAGAAAGGCATGATATTATGTCAGAAAATAAAGAAATTGAAGTAATGCAATCCGTATATGATAAAAATGATGAGGTAGCCTCACAAATCAATGCATCTTTGACAAAGAGTGGAATATATGCAATCAATGTCATGGGTGCACCTGGTGCAGGTAAAACGACATCTTTAATCAATATTATCAAACGTTTGGATAAGGTAACTCCTTATGTAATCGAAGGAGATATCGAAGCAGACTTTGATACCAAGACTTTACAAGCACTAGGTGTTAATGCAATTCAGATTAATACTGGTGGAGCTTGTCATCTTGACTCACCGTTAATTGGAAATGCAGTTGACGAATTAAAGCTCTCTAACGGAGTTTTATTCATTGAGAACATCGGCAATCTTGTTTGCCCTGCTGAATTTATGATTGGAGAACATGCAAAAATGTTAATCTCCACCGTAACCGAGGGCAGTGATAAGCCTTATAAATATCCACTTGCATTTGAAAAAGCTGATATTATCATCTTAAACAAATGTGACCTATTACCTTATATTGATTTTGACGAAGACTTTTTTATGAAGGGTGTGAGAGCTCAAAACAAGACCGCTCCTGTCATTAAAGTATCCGGTAAAACAGGAGAAGGTTTTGAAGAAGTAGCAGCATGGATAATGGAAAGAGTAAACTTATAACAAAAAGAATAAAGGTATACGGTATTGTACAAGGGGTTGGTTTCCGACCCCTTGTTTATCGTGTCGCTAAAAAGTTTTCTATATGCGGTACGGTTCGTAATGTTGGCGGTTATGTTGACATTATGGTTCAGGCGAATAATGAATCCGTTGAAGGATTTCTGAATGAACTTCAGCACGGAGATAATGGTCAGGCACAGATTGTTAAGCTGGAAATAGAAGAGATTGTTAATGCTGAGAAACACAACATTTATAGTGATTTTGAAATACTTGAAAGCGGTAACAATGGTGATGCATCGATTATACCTCCGGACTTGCCGGTATGTGTACATTGTCAAAAGGAATTATTAGCAGAAACCGATAGACGTCACCTGAATCCGTTTATCAGTTGTATGTCCTGCGGGCCACGTTATACCATTATGGCAGAGTTGCCTTATGACAGGGATAATACCACTATGGTTGACTTTAAGATGTGTCCGGACTGCCAGACAGAATATACGAATACGGACGACAGACGACTACATGCCCAGACCATCTCCTGTTATGATTGCGGCCCTTATCTAATCTTTCAGGAGAAGTTAGATAAACTGAGTATAATTAATGAATTGGCTAATGCAGAAACTTTAGGTGATAAAACGAATAACACATCAAGAAATAAGGCTGCTTCAAATAAGGAACTTGAGAGTGCTGTTACTGTAATTAACAGAGGTGGCATTATTGCAGTAAAAGGAATCGGGGGGTATCATCTGGTTTGTTCCCCTTTTCGAGAAGATACCGTACAAAACTTAAGAAAGTTAAAAGGCAGAGAAGAAAAGCCTTTTGCTGTAATGTTTCCTGAGCTGGAACAGATTAAGACCTACTGTCAGGTTTCGAAGGAAGAGGAGGCATTGTTAAAAACAAATGCCAGACCAATTGTTTTGCTGTACCTGCATACCAACAACTTTGCTCCCTCCACGGTAAGGGGAAGTATGTATTGTGGAGCATTTTTACCGTTTACACCACTGCAGCATTTACTCTTGCGATCTTGCGGACCACTTATCATGACCAGTGCAAATTACTCCTCTGAACCAATCATTAGAGAGGATGCCAGGATGTTGTCCATGAATTCAGAATATCTGGATGGAGTTTTATATAATACCAGAAGGATTATACGTTCTGTGGATGACTCTGTCGCGAAGATAATTGATGGAAAACCACAGTTGATAAGGCGAAGCAGAGGGTATGTACCTTATCCGGTATTTATAGAACAGGAGCGTAGTTTAGGTACAGAAATTAATAATAAACAAGTGGTTTCAAACAGTATTGTAAATCAAAATAGGGATATAGAAGATATTATAAGGAATTCGGTAATTCAAAATAGAAATTTAGAAGAGGTTATAAATAAGGAAAAAGCAATCTTTGCTGCCGGAGGTGATTTAAAGGCTACCTTTTGCCTCTATCATAATGGGAAAGCGGTTTTATCACAATATTTTGGAGATTTAGAAGAAATATCAGTTCTGGAGGAATATAAGAATTCTTTGCAGGATTTATCCAGACTCTTAAAAGTGAAACCTGCTTTGGCAGTATGTGATTTGCATCCTAATTATTATTCTACAGGTTTGACAAAAACCTTGGGAATACCAGTTTTACAAGTACAGCATCATCATGCCCATGTAGCCAGTGTTATGGCAGAGCATGATTTAAAAGGAAAAGTTATTGGAGTATCTTTTGATGGTACTGGTTATGGAACCGACGGTAATGTCTGGGGCGGTGAATTCCTGGTTTGTGAGGGAGCAGAATATGTTAGAGCTGGACAGCTGGAATACAGTCTAATGCTAGGCGGTGATGATTCCATGCGGGATGCCAGAAAAACAGCCTCCTGTTTCTTAATCGATGCAGGCCTGGAAGAGTATGTACAGGATGAACGTAAACCGATTATCAGGGCAGCTCTTCAGCATAGAGTTAATACGGTCAAGTCCTCCAGTGCAGGCAGACTCTTTGATGCAGTTGCATCGATTCTCAATATCGCCCATACGAATCGATACGAAGGGGAATGCGGAGCTTTATTAGAGAGAGAAGCAGTACATGCAAAGAGAGAGGGTAAGAAACCCACAAAGCTTTCCTTTGCAATTGAGAAAGAATATGAGATAATAAAGATAGATTCAAAACCTGTACTTGAAATGCTTTGCAGACTTAGGGAGAAAGAAGATAGAGGAGCACTTGCGCTGGGATTTCATTATGCTGTAGCAGATGCAATTCTTGAGGTCTGTTTGGAACTTAAGGATAAGTATGAAACGAGCTGTATTGCCTTAAGTGGTGGTGTGTTCCAAAACACCGTATTATCAGAGCGAGTACTTGAGGTATTGAGAAAGAAAGAGTTTAACGTATATGTTAATTTGGCAGTTCCTCCAAATGACGGTGGAATTAGCCTTGGACAAGCTTATATAGGTTTATATCAGAAAGGCTGATGAATTATGTGTGTTGCAGTTCCAGGAAAAATTGTTGAGATAAATGGAGATATGGCTAAAGTTAATATAATGAATAATATTACGTGGGCGAATATAAAGCTTGTATCAGCAAAGGTAGGAGATTATGTGCTCATCCATGCGGGTTGTGTTATGGAGGTTATGAAGAAAGACGCTGCTGAGGAGATTCTTGAGATTTTTGCAGAGCTTGAGGAGGTTATGGCAGAATGACACTAGAGCAAATTAAGGATGCGCTTTTGCAGTATGAGGGACCCCAGATAAAGATTATGGAGGTTTGCGGTACTCATACTGGAAGTATTTTTAAAAGCGGTATCAGAAGTCTGTTATCCTCAAAGATAAAGTTAATCTCTGGTCCAGGATGTCCTGTCTGTGTCACCTCCTCTGCCTATATCGATCGTTTGGTGGATTATGCATTGCAAGAGAACTGTTGTGTGCTAACCTTTGGAGATATGATGAAAGTAAAGGGCAATAAAATGTCCTTAACCGAAGCTAAGGCAATTGGTGCTAAGGTTCGAATTCTATATTCTCCTTTGGCAGCACTTCAAATAGCAAAAGAGGAATCAAATACACAATTTGTATTTGCCGCAGTGGGCTTTGAAACCACAACACCCATCTATGCACTTATGCTGGAAGAGATGATAAAAGGCAATATTACGAATTTAAAACTGATGACCTCAATTAAAGCAACGCTGCCAGCACTTGCTTATATCTGTGAGAATGAAAAAGAAATTGATGCTTTTATCTGCCCAGGTCATGTTAGTGTAATCACTGGTAGTGCAGCGTATGAGCCTTTAGCGGAGAAGTATCAAAAGCCCTTTGTTATCGCTGGTTTTGAAGGTGAACATATCCTGGCAGCCATATATGAGATAATACAACAAGTTAAGAATAAGAAACCAAGTGTAAAGAACTTATATAAAAATGCTGTCTCAGAAGAAGGAAATCTTAAAGCCTTGGCGATGGTAGATACCTACTTTGAAGAAACAGAGGACCACTGGAGAGGAATTGGAGTAATCGAAACCTCCGCTCTTCAAATCAGACAGGAATATAAGGAATATGATGCTGGAAGTACGCTGGAACATGTGGAAGAGAAATTGCCAAAGGGTTGTAAATGTACGGAGGTTATTCTTGGGCGTATTAATCCGGTGGAGTGTCCGTTATTTAGCAAGGTTTGTACACCCTTTAATGCCATTGGCCCATGCATGGTATCCGTGGAAGGGGCATGCGGTATCTGGTATAAGAACTTAGCATAAGTGAAGGTAATACAGGAGGTAGTTATGAAGATAGATATGTCCTACGGCAGTGGCGGTAAGCAGACGGGCAATTTAATAAATGAAGTTTTTTTAAAACATTTTGATAACGAGGTATTGAATAAGCTTGAAGATGCAGCTGTACTTAAGGTAAATGGGAACATCGCTTATACGACGGATTCCTTTGTGGTGACACCGTTATTTTTCCCGGGTGGGGATATTGGAAAGCTTGCTGTATGTGGAACAGTGAATGATTTGTCTATGATGGGAGCAACACCAAAATATCTAACTGCCGGTTTTATTATCGAAGAG
>JAFACO010000391.1 GCA_023425485.1 Bacillota bacterium | reverse complement strand
GAAAGCTTGCTTTCTAAGGATAATTTTAAATGTTCTTGTTTGGCGAGAGCCAAACAGCTAGAAAGCCAAGGTTTTCTAGCTGGGTTCTTAATATTTATATAGTTTCAAAAAAGGATTATACTTCGTCCTCTTTTCGTCTTAAAATATCATATTCTTCAAGCTCAACTCCAAGATCTATATAAATTAGCTGCTGAGGGTGAGGACAGTTATCAATCTCAACACCTTCTTTATCCTTCATTCCCTTAACAACAACTTCTAAAGTCAATCCACTTGGCTTGATTACTTCTATCGTCTCACCAACACTGAATTTATTCTTCTGCTCTAATTCATATAATCCATCTTTTTTACCTGAAATAGTTCCAAGATAGGTGTATGCCTTTTCATAAGTATTATGATCATATATCTGATCCTCATGCTTAGGCTTATCAAAAAAGAAGCCAGTGGTAAACTGTCGATTAACTCCTTTGCGCACCTCTTCCATATACCAAGTCTTATTTTTTTCATAAATAGAAGGATCTTCAAAGAAATCATCAATTGCTTTACGATAGGTTCTGGCTACCGTGGCAACATACAAGGCAGTTTTCATTCTGCCTTCAATTTTAAAACTATCTATCCCTGCTTTCACAAGTTCCGGGATATATTCAATCATACAAAGATCCTTGGAATTAAAGATATAGGTACCACGTTCATTCTCCTCAATTGGTAAATACTCACCCGGTCTGGATTCTTCAACCACATGATATCTCCATCTGCAGGAATGTGTACAAGCTCCTAAATTAGCATCTCTTCCCGTAAAGTAATTACTTAATAAGCATCTGCCAGAATATGCGATACACATAGCACCATGAATAAAGGTTTCTATCTCCATGTCAGCAGGTATTTTAGCACGTAACTCCACTAATTCAGAAAGAGATAATTCTCTCGCTGATACTACCCTGGTTGCACCTAGTTTATGCCAAAAACGATATGTTTCATAGTTCGTATTATTTGCTTGAGTACTGATATGAAGTTCTATCCCAGGAATTTCTTCCATAGCAACACTGAACACACCTGGATCTGAAATGATAATTGCATCAGGCTGATGTTCACCAAAAGCCTTTAGTTCTCTAAAATAAGCTCTTATCCCCATCATATCCTGGTTATGTGCTGTAATATTAGCAGTTACATATACTTTTTTCCCATGCTGGTGAGCGAAGGCGATTCCTTCTTTCATATGCTCCATGGAAAAATTCTTTGCTTTTGCACGAAGACCATACATATCTCCACCAATATAAATTGCATCCGCACCATACATAACAGCAGTCTTTAGTGTTTCTAAGTTGCCAGCAGGAATTAATAACTCTGGCTTTTTTATATTCTCTAACATGTAATCACTCTTTCTTTCTAAGGCATTCTTAATGCCCACTAACTGTAAAGGAATTTAACAGTTAACAATAATTTCAATTACGATGACTTAATGCCACTCCATCACCTACTGGTAATACTACGGATGACAGTTCCTCCATATGCGTTATAGCATAGAGGTATTCTCTCATCCTGGTGTGAATGGTACGGTCCCGCCTTGTAATACTGTATCTAGACTGTGTCACAGTACCATCCTGTAGGACATTATCTGTAATGAGCATTCCCTTACCTTCAAGTAAATTCATCAGCTCCGGTAAAAAGCTCATATACTGTGCTTTCGCTGCATCCAAAAAAATCATATCGTATTGTTGTTTTTCCTGAACAAGCTGCTTAAGAATCTCAAGGGCTTCCCCTTGCAGCAGCTGAACTTTAGCTCTTTGAACAAAACGTTCATCGTTTAAGTTCTTTACAGCCTCCTCAAGTCTCATTGGAACCTTTTCAATGGTTGTTATTCTACAGTCTTTGCTACTATATTCACTCATAAAGAGGGCGGAAAAGCCAATGGCTGTTCCGACCTCTAAGATACGTTTAGGTTGCTGTAGCTGGAGTAAGAACTTTAATACTCCCTGCGTTTCCTTTTTTATAATAGGCACATGCTTTTGCAGTGCTTCCTTTTCCAGTGCTAATAGCTCCGGTGTAAGTTCAGGCTCTAAGGAATTGATATAAGCAGTAATTCTTTCGTTTACAATCATAAGTTCCTAACCTTTCTTGAAGCTGATCCTGTGTTTCTCTTTTATTAATTAGAATCCGTATCTGAACCTGATTCCTCTTCTTCCGGATCTTCTTCCTGAATTATTGAAGCAGAATAATCCGTTATTATATTTAGAATTTGAGTATAGGTCATATCTGAGTACAGTTGATAGGTTCCCGGCATAATATTATATTCCTGTAATTTCGTTTTCAAATAAAAGGAATACTTATTTTCAATGGCATTATACAACTCAAGCTTTGTAGCAATGTCCATGGTCTTTTCACCCTTTTTAATCTGAAATATGATCTCTTTACCGGAGCCGACTGGGTCCACGGTTGCATTACCATATAGCTGATAGGTAAAATTATATGCTAACCTGCTAAAGTTGACTATCATAATAACTAAAAGAATATAAAAAGCAATATTTAATAATAAGCGAAAAATAAAGCTGGATATTTTTAAAGTTATCTTCATTGACGTTGAGTTGTTTGCCATATTTGCCTCATTTCCTCAAAGTCCTGCATACTAGCTACAAGTCTTTGCCTTAATAAATTTATCTATCTACTATGTCTATACTTCCATGATAATAGGAAGAATCATTGGATTTCTCTTTGTCTTTTTCCAGATAAAATCACCCAGGGAATCTCTAATCTCAGTCTTCATCTTACCCCAGTCCGCGTTCTTTTTGCTTAAGCATTTATCCAGTGCTCTATCAACAATTTCACGCGCTTCCTCCATTAGGTTTTCAGATTCTCTGACATAAACAAAACCTCTGGAGACTATGTCTGGGCCAGCTACAACTTGATTACTATATTTCTCTAAAGAAATTACAACAATAATTAATCCATTTTCAGATAAAAGTTGTCTGTCTCTAAGAACAATATTACCAACATCACCAACTCCAAGACCATCTACAAGGATACCTTGTGCTGTAACCTCTCCTGTGATAGCCGCCTTCTCCTGGGATAAGGTCAATACTTTACCAGAGGATAGAATAAAAATATTATCCTTAGGAATTCCTAGAGATTGAGCTAATTCTGCATGACGAATCAAGTGTTTATATTCACCATGTACTGGTATAGCATACTTAGGTTTTGTTAAGGTATAGATTAGCTTAATCTCTTCCTGACAGGCATGCCCAGATACGTGGGTATCCTGATAAATAACTTTAGCACCCTTCATGGAAAGATCATTGATAACCTTAGATACCGCTTTCTCATTCCCTGGAATAGGTGTAGAACTTAAGATAACGACATCTCCCGGTTTTATAGATACCTTTTTATGAATGGAGGCTGCCATACGAGGTAAGGCTGCCATGGTCTCTCCCTGGCTTCCAGTTGTAATTAACACTAACTGATCATCCGTATAATTCTTCATCATTTCGATATCTATTAACATATTCTCTGGCATTTTAATGTATCCAAGCTCGGTTGCAACAGAGATAATATTCACCATACTTCTGCCTTCAACTACTAACTTTCTTCCGTATTTGGCAGCGGAATTAATAATCTGTTGAACTCTATCTACATTCGATGCAAAGGTAGCAACAATAATTCTCTGCCTTGCATTATCCGCAAATATGGTATCGAAGGTTTTTCCTACGGAACTTTCTGACATTGTATATCCAGCACGTTCCACATTGGTACTATCACATAATAATGCAAGTACACCCTTCTTACCAATCTCTCCAATTCGTTGTAAATCGATTGGTTCACCATACACAGGAGTATAATCAACTTTAAAATCTCCTGTATGGAAAATAATACCTGCTGGTGTATAAATTGCTAACATAGCTGCATCTGCAATACTATGATTCGTACGAACGAATTCAATACGGAAACATCCAAGATTAATGGATTGACCATATTTAATAACTTTACGTTTGGTATTCTTTAATAAATTGTGTTCCTTTAGTTTACTCT
>JAFACO010000332.1 GCA_023425485.1 Bacillota bacterium | reverse complement strand
TTTAATCGGTTATTACAATAAATAATGTAAAATATTTATAATTCTAATGAATTTTAATGTTAGTTTAATTTGACGAATAAAAATTTGAGTGATATAATCTTGCTGATGTAAGAACTATGTGAATAATTTATGAAATGTAAACCGTAAAACCAATTTAAAGAAAAGTGAGTTGAGATAGATATGTCATTTAAGAATAAAAACAAAATGAATAAGACAGAAGAAAGGGCAACTGCTCAAAGTCCTTTTCAAAAACTACTAGATAAGCATACAATTTTAAGCCTTATTGGGTTATCTTCAATTATAGTGTTATTAATCGAGATGTTAAGTCGTCGTTCCATAACACAAGGCTTTTATTTTATTGTTGAAAATCCTGTAATGTTTCTTTTTAATATTTTGATTGTATTATTTACGTTAACAATCTCCATGCTCTTTCCGAAACGTAATTTTACTTTAGTGTTATTCACGGTAATATGGTTAGGACTTGGTATTGCGAACTTTATCATTCTAGGCTACCGCTCTACCCCGTTGACAGCGATGGATTTCTACCTGTTAAAATCAGTGTTTAGTATTATATCCGTATATTTGGATACAGTGAAAATGGTTTTAATCTCAGTGGTACTCCTGTCAGTTGTTGCAGTAATGTTATTTATGTTCAGGAAATTTAAGAAATATAAAATTCAGTTTAGACTTCCTTTACTAATTATAGGTGTAACCACAGTATCTATGATTTTCCTATCAACGTTTGCCTTGAAGGTGAGTGCTCTTTCTGAAGATTTTGATAATCTTCCAGATGCTTATGAGGATTATGGTTTTGCTTATTGCTTTTCAAACAGTGTAATTGAACGTGGTATTAGCAAGCCTGATAATTACTCGGAAGAAGAAATTGATAGAATTTTACAGAATATCAAGAATGCATCAAAGGATACTAGTACAGTCGATAATCAAAGTGTTAAACCTAACATTATTATGATACAGCTAGAATCATTCTTTGACGTTAATAATTTACTGGACTATTCCTTCTCTGAAAATCCAGTACCAAATTTTACGAATTTAAAAGAAAACTATTCTCACGGATATCTAACGGTACCAGCTTATGGTGCAGGAACAGTAAATACAGAATTTGAGATTATCTCAAGCATGAGCCTCAACTTCTTTGGTACTGGCGAATATCCATATCGTACTATTTTACAATCAACCACCAGTGAAAGTATTTGTTATGATCTTGCAGCAAGAGGATATCGAAGCTCTATCCTTCATAATAATACAGGAACCTTCTATAGAAGAAATGCAGTACTGCCAATGCTAGGCTTTAATAACTTTGTGTCTCTTGAATATATGGATAACAGAGAGAACAATCCTACTGGCTGGACAAAAGATGAAGTACTATCTGACGAGATATTTAAAGCTCTTGAGGCTGATGAGGCACGTGACTTTATTTATACAATTACAGTACAGTCACATGGTAAATATCAAAGTACTGAGCTAGAAGAAAATACAATTAAAGCATTTGAAGATCCAAATAAAAGACTTAAATTAGGTATTCAGAAAGAAAATGTTGGAGAATAACTGGAAAGCGCAGATACAAGTGTATCAGAAGCTCATTTAAATGAGATTGAATACTATGTTAACCAATTAAACGAAACAGATAAATTTGTAGGTGATTTGGTTGCCAGACTTTCCACTTATGATGAGCCAACGGTACTAGTATTATATGGAGACCATCTTCCTCCACTTTCCTTTGAGGAAGAGGATGTAATTAATGCAAATAAGTTTCAAACAGAGTATGTTATCTGGAGCAACTTCCCATTAGAAAAGAAGCAAAAAGATTTAAATGCTTATCAGTTAAGTCCTTATGTAATGGAAATGATCGGATATGAAGATGGAATTCTAACACAGTTTCATCAGAGACTCAGCAATAGTCCTACCTATGAAGAAGATCTTAAGATGCTTCAATATGATATGCTTTACGGTGATAAATTCGTATATGATGGAGTGAATCCTTACGAACCAACACAGATGAAAATGGGTATTTTAGATGTAAAGATTAATCAAGTGTCAGAGGCACAGGATGCTCTGATTATCTCTGGTGAGAACTTTACACCAAGTAGTGTGGTTTATTTTGGTGAAGATGCGAAAGATACTACCTATGTGGATGAGAATACCTTAACAATACCGATAGAAGACATTACTGACGTTAGTATAACTGTTGCACAGGCAACAGACGGCGGTACTGTATTAAGTCAAAGTAAACCGTATCAACCCACTGTAATAACTCCAATGGAGAACTATTTAAGTTATATGGAATAATATAAATGCTAATAAAGTAAATGCAGGTTTATGAAACCAGCAAAAAAGAACCATATTTTTCTTACCCACAGGTCTGAATAATATGGTTCTTTTCTATAATGAATTTGACTATTTCTTTTTTGATTTACCGAGATAAGCAGCTTTGACGCTGTCGTCATTTAATAGCTCCATACCTGTGCCCTGCATGGTTATGCTTCCGGTCTCACATACATAACCAGTGTGAGCAATTTTTAATGCAAGGTTGGCGTTCTGCTCTACAAGAAGTATAGTTACCCCAGCCTTGTTAACTGTCTTAATAATATTCATAATATCATTAACTATAATAGGTGCAAGGCCAAGTGAGGGTTCGTCCATCATGATTAGCTTAGGTTTACTCATTAAGGCACGACCAACTGCTAACATCTGCTGCTCGCCACCAGATAGAGTTCCAGCCATCTGCCAGGAACGTTCTTGAAGTCTTGGAAATAGTTTATAAATCCAGTTAATATCATCTTCCAAGCTGTCCTTGCGAAGATAGGCACCGATTTTTATGTTCTCTAAAACGGTAAGATCGGGGAATACCCGACGTCCTTCAGGAACGAGTGTAATTCCTCTCTCAACAATGGTAGTAGTCGGCTTTCCGGTAATGTCCTCGTTCTTGTATATAATTCTACCAGTCTCTGCTTTAACTAAACCGGATATGGCACGTAGAATGGTACTTTTGCCTGCACCGTTGGCTCCGATAAGTGTAACAATTTCTCCTTCAGGAACCGTAAGGCTAATACCCTTAACGGCACGTATACCGCCATAAGATACAGATAGATTTTCAAGGGTTAATAAATTATTCTTCGTCATCTTCTTGTACCCCCAAATATGCTTCAATTACACGTTGATTATTCTGAATTTCTTCCGGCGTACCCGAAGCAATTAATTTACCAAAATCCAATACATAGATACGATCAGAAATATCCATAACAAGATCCATATGATGTTCTATCATAAAAACAGTCAGATTAAATTTCTTGCGTACGTCATAGATATAGGTAGTTAATTCATCGGTCTCCTGTGGATTCATACCAGCTGCAGGTTCATCTAAAAGGAGTAGTTCAGGCTTTGTTGCAAGAGCTCTGGCAATTTCTAAATGACGTTGCTGACCATAAGGAAGGGAACTTGCAACTTCATCCTTTACAGAGGTTAAGCCTAGGATATCAAGCAGCTGCATTGTTTCCTCACGCATCTGCTTCTCCTCTTTGTGATTAATACCTAGAGTTGCAGTAATGAAATTTGCCTTATATCTCATATGCTTAGCAATTAATACATTATCAAAGGCAGTTAATTCCTTAAATAGACGAATATTTTGAAAGGTTCTGGCAACGCCTAGTTTGGTAATTTGATCCGGGGTCTTTCTCATGGTTGAAGTATATACACCCCTGTTTTGCCCCGCATACAACTTTTTCATGTTGCCCTTTGGGAAGTTACTGGTAATCATATCTTCTTTAAAATACACAGCACCGTTGGTCGGAGCGTATACACCAGTGATTACATTGAAAGCGGTGGTTTTTCCAGCGCCATTAGGACCAATTAGGGACACAATTTCATTCTGGTTAACATCGAGAGAGAGATTATCCACTGCCACAACGCCACCAAATTGCATTGTAATATCCTTAACACTAAGAATTGTATTAGGCATTTTTAGCACCTCTCTTTCGTAAAAGTCTCTTGAACAATCGACCAAGACCGGCCCAGGAGAATTCATTTTTACCCATAATTCCTCTTTGATAGAAGAGAACTACTAAAAGAAGAATAACTGAGAAAACAACCATACGAAAACCTGTACGGAAGAGTGGAACTTGGAAATCTCCGATAAAGAGTGGATTATCAAAGAAACGCAACCACCATTCTTTGCTGGCTGTTACAATAAGTGCTGCAATAACACTACCTGTAACGCTGCCAATTCCACCAATAACTACAATAAGTAAGATATCATAGGTCAAAGATACACTAAAGGTTTTACTGTCAATGGAGCGCATAAACATAGCAAGCATACCACCGCTAACGGCTGAAAAGAAGGAACCAATAATAAAGGATAGCTGTTTGTGGGAAGCCAGATTAATACCCATTGCTTCAGCTGCAATTTCATCCTCTCGGATAGCACGAAAGGCACGACCATAAGTGCTGCGAAGGAGTAGAACCATTAATGCAATACTTACAGCCATAATAACAAAGGTCTCAATAATAGAGCCAAATCCAGGGATATTCTTTAAACCATAGGAACCATTTGTAATCTTATCCATTTGAGGACTTGAAATGATGGCTCTTACAATTTCAGAGAAACCAAGGGTCGCTATTGCAAGATAATCGCTCTTTAAACGTAGAACTGGAAAGCCTATTAACGCTGCAAACAAAGCAGCAACCAGACCGCCTATGATTAATGCAATATAGGGTAGTAAAGGTTGTAAGAAGGCAGGACCAGCTTCCAACCAATTCTTAAAATTCATAACCGCAGGAGAAACACCGCTAATATAATATACTCGCTCCATGTCTTCTGCTGGTATTAAGAAAATTGCTGTAACATAGGCACCAATTGCCATAAAGCCTGCTTGTCCTAAGGAAAATAATCCGGTAAAACCGGTAACAAGGTTCATCGATACAGCTACAATAGCCAATATCATACCTTTTTGCAATACGGTATAAGCCATTCCAAATTGCATCTTATTATCTTCTAAAAAGAGAAGTAAGACTAGTATTACTATGCCAAGAATGGCAGTTAAGATTAGATTTTTTGATTTCTTCATACTTGGCCTCCCTATACCTTATCGATCATCTTCTCGCCAAATAAGCCAGTAGGACGGAACAGAAGAATGATAATTAATAAAACAAATGTAAACGCATCGCTATAGGTGGAATATCCAAAAGCTACCAGAAAGGTCTCACAAATACCGATAATAAAGCCACCGACAACAGCACCAGGTATACTACCAATACCGCCAAGTACTGCAGCAATAAAGCACTTTAATCCAGGGAGAGTACCGCTAAAAGGGGTTACTGAGGAACGATCGGTGAAATATAAGATAGAACCTACAGCTGCTAGTAAGGAGCCAATCACAAAGGTTGTGCTGATGGTTTTATTAATACGAATTCCCATAAGCTGTGAAGTTTCAAAATCTTTTGAAACAGCACGCATTGCCATTCCCACTTTTGTATGGTTGATTAAGTACATCAGTCCGATAACCAAAAGTATTGTTAATACCGGTGTGAGAAAAGTAACCATAGAGGAGGAAATATTGCCTATATGAAATATTTTCTTGAGGAATGGAATTTCTGGGTAAGCACGTGGAAGAGCGGTGAATAAATAGGTTGCCAAGTTCTGTAATAAATATGATACACCAATAGCAGAAATCATAATTGACATACGAGGTGCACTACGTATTGGTTTATAGGCGGCGCGTTCAATTAGAACACCTAAAAGGATGGTAAGTATACATACAAAAGGAATAGCAATCCACCATGGTAGGGTTACCATAGAGAAAATCATAAAGTATCCTGCCATCATAAAAATATCGCCATGAGCAAAATTAATGAGGCGAAGAATACCATACACCATAGTATATCCTATGGCAATAAGTGCATAAGCACCTCCAAGGGATACCCCTGTTAAAGTATGTTGTAAAAAAGTTGATAAAGTCATGTGATGTCCTCCAAAAACATTCATGTTTCATAGACATAGTCTTATCCTCCCGAAAATAATAAATTATTTCTGAAGGATAATGATATGGTCATTATAAATGAAAAAAAGAGGCTGCCAATCATTCAATGGCAGCCTCAAAACTGCGATATTACTTTGCAACGGTAACTGTCTTTAAGAATTTAAAAGCTCCATTTTCAACAGTTTTGATGAAAGCCATATCCTTCTTAGCATCACCATTCTCGTCAAAGGAAATAGAACCAGTTACACCATCAATCTTAGCATTAACTAGTGCATCACGAATCTTCGTAGTGTCAGTGGAATTAGCATCCTTAATTGCTTGAAGAGCAATTAAATATGCATCATATCCAAGAGCAGATACAGCAGGGATAATTTCGGACTGACCATTTTCCTTTAAGTATGTCTTAAATCCGGACACAAATGATTTTGCTTCATCATTAGCAGGATCAGCATCATCAAAGAAAGTAGAAAGAACAATTCCTTCTGCATACTCACCAGCATTTTCTATAATGGTTGAATTCTCCCAGGTATCGCCAGCCATGATTGGACACTCAATACCAAGCTCACGAGCCTGCTTAATAATAAGTGGTGCTGTAGTAATAGAGGATGGTGCGAAAATTACATCTGGATTTGTTGCTTTAATATTAGTTAAGATAGCCTTAAAGTCTGTTTGATTAGTCTGGAACTGTTCCTGACTAACGATTGAGTTCTCACCAGCAAGTTCTTTAAATGCTGTTACAAAGAAACTTCCAAGACCTGAAGAATAATCATCACCAAGTTGTGTAATAACGGCTGCTGTCTTTGCATTTTCCTGGAAAGCGTAGTTAGCCATTACAGTACCCTGGAAAGGATCGAGGAAACATACACGGAAATAATAATCATTTCCTAAGGTTACCTGAGGATTGGTACAAGAAGCACCAATTG
>JAFACO010000304.1 GCA_023425485.1 Bacillota bacterium | reverse complement strand
ATGAAATGGTGGTCCTCCGCCGAGGTACAGGCTGAATTTGGTCAGACACTTCAAATGGCTTATGGCGATGATTATATGTGGCCTACAGCTAATTTGAAAGCTTTCGATGCATTACCTTGGAATACCCAGGATAAACAGGTTATTATTGATCAGTCCAAGTGGGTATTGGAATCGCCAAGAATTCTTGGTACCTATATGCTGGAACGAGAATACAGTAATGCATTTAATAATATCGTAGTAGACGGTATGACCTTAAGAACAAGAATTGATAAGGCAGTTAAGGATATTAACCGTGAAACAGAGCGAAAGCTTGAGGAATTCGGATATAATAAGGATGGCAAAGTGATTACGCCATATAAGGTTCCTACGATAGATACTGTTAATGAAATTCTTGGCAATACGAACTAATGGGGGAATTAACAATGAAACGTAAAGCTTCAATCGGCAGAAGAGAATATAGGAATCGCAACGGATATATCTTCTTGTTTCCTTATGCACTCTTGTTTGCAATATTTATTCTGATCCCCGTAGTCATTGCAATCGGATTATCCTTTACCAATTTTAATGCAATAGAAGTTCCGGGATTTTCAGGCTTTCTAAATTATATTAATTTAATTACAAAAGACTCAGTCTTTATGCAATATGTCCTCCCTAATACTGTTCAATATGCTCTCATCGTAGGGCCGGGCGGATATGTACTCTCCTTTATCGTTGCCTGGGCACTTTCCCAGCTGACGAAAAAGACTAGAACTATTTTAGCGCTGATCTTGTACTCCCCAAGTATGACCGGTGGTGTTGCCATGATGGTTCTATGGAAGGTTATGTTCTCAGGTGACCAGACTGGCTATATTAATAGCTGGCTAATGAAGCTGGGAATCATTCATGACCCGATTATCTGGTTGGTGGATGGTAGATATCTGCTTCCAATCGTAATCATAATCGGATTATGGAGTAGTATGGGTGTTGGCTTTTTGGCAATCCTTGCAGGTATCTTAAATTCAGATGAAACCTTATATGAAGCAGCAGCGATAGACGGAGTAAAGAATCGCTTCCAGGAAATGATTTATATCACCATTCCAACCATGAAGCCACAGATGCTTTTTGCAGCGGTTATGTCCATCGTAGGTGCATTTCAGATGGGTATCATCAGCACGCAGCTGGCTGGTAATCCGACACCGGGTTATTATGGTCAATTAATTGTAAACCATATAGAGGATTATGGATTTATTCGATATGAAATGGGTTATGCTGCAGCAGTTTCAGTTGTACTACTTGGAATTATTTATCTATTTTCCAGTATTTCAAAAAGACTATTCCATGAAGATTAGGAGGGAGATTCAGTATGGCATATAAGGGTAACCGAATCAATCCTAACAGGTTTGAAAAAGGTCAAATCAAGATAATTATTATGTTATTACCTTTGGTACTATTTATGGGGCTTCCGATTGTTTTCATCATTAATCATGCCTTTAAGCCCATGGAAGAATTATTCGCATTTCCGCCAAAGTTTTTCGTGACACATCCTACCTTTGATAACTTTACTAAACTGTTTAAGTTATCAAGAACCTCTGGTATACCAATGAGCCGTTATGTTTTTAATAGCATCATAGTTACTGGAACGGTAGTATTTTCTTCGATAATTTTATCAACAGCAGCAGGTTTCGCATTATCAAAGCTTAAATTTAAAGGAAAATTTGCGTTAATGAATATTAATCAGGCAGCTCTGATGTTTGTACCAGTAGCGGTAATGATACCAAGATATCTGACCGTGAATATGTTAGGTCTGACTAATACATACTTTTCTCATATTTTACCTTTAATACCATTACCTGTGGCGCTATTCCTTGTAAAGCAGTTCATTGATCAGGTGCCGGATTCCTTAATAGAGGCCGCCTATATCGATGGTGCGAATGATTTTAAGGTATATTTTAAAATCATAATTCCAATGATCAAGCCTGCAATTGCAACAGCAGCAATCTTAGTATTCCAGCAGGTATGGGCGAATCTAGAAACATCAAATTTTTATGTCAATGATGAAGGATTAAAAACTTTAGGATTTTACATGAATACATTGGCAACCCAAACAGATATTTCCAGCGGTGTGAATATTGCCGGGCAAGGTTTGGCAGCAGCAGCTTTACTGATTATGTTTATACCTAACTTAATCCTGTTTATCGTTCTGCAAAATAGTATCATGAACACTATGGCGCATTCAGGTATTAAATAATCAGGAGAGAAGGGAGGGAAAAGTCTCCTGAAAAGAAGGAGACTTATAATAAAATGAGAAAATTTCCAAAGCTTCTGTTAAGTACATTACTTATTTGCGTCGTTTCAGTTTTGACCATGAATGCTTCGGTGGCATATGCAGAGGTTCCTTATAAAACCTATACACATACAGGGTATGGTTACCTAACAGAAACACAGGCAGCTTATGTTCCGGGAACCTCGATTTCAAAAATTGGAGACACCTCACTCGTAGGTGCAAGAGATATGATGATTACCGAAGATGGGGAAATTTATATTGCAGATACTGGAAACAAAAGAATTCTTGTAGCTGATCTTCAAGGTAATTATATAAAAGAATTTGGTGCAGATGTTCTTATGAATCCTTGTGGAATTTATGTAACCACAGATAAAAAGACTTATGTAGCAGACCGTGATGCGAAAAAAATATTTGTATTTGATGCAGAGGGTAAAGTTGTTAATGAATATGGTAAGCCAAATCATCCATTATATGGAGATGAAATGGATTTCATGCCATTGAAAATTGTTGTAAACAATGCAGGGATTATGTTTGTCATCTGCGAAGCTAATATGAATGGTATTGTTCAGATTAGCCCTACGGAGGGAGGAACCTTTTTAGGTTACTTCGGTACCAACTTTACCGATTTATCTATCGTTGATAAATTTTTGAGTATCGTAAGCACAGATGCACAGAAAGCAAAAAAGGTAAGTAATAAACCTGCAACTCCGGATAATCTGGCAATTGATGAGAAAGGTCTTATCTATACCGTAACAAGAGGGAAACAAAGTGACAATCCCCAAAGCACAGATGACAACGAATTGAAAAGACTTAATATAGCTGGAAAGAATATAATGAATCCCGATCGATGGGATAGCCTTCCAGTCGCGGTAGCAGCAGGCAATCATGATAATGTTTATATGGTATCCCAATTAGGGTATGTCTACGAATTCAGTAATGAAGGAGAAATGCTGTTTGTATTTGGTGGAAGTGATGATGGGAAGCAACGTGTCGGTCTAAGTAAGAAAATTGAAGCAATCAGTGTTGATAAAAACGACAATATTTACATTCTGGACTCTGACATGAACAAAATTCAAGTGTATAACCCCACCGAGTTTACTAGTTTGTTACATAAAGCCTTATATCTGTATTCGAAAGGCAGGTATACGGAAAGTAAAGAACCTTTAGAAGAAATTTTAAAGATAAACAGTACGTTTGCTTATTCAAATAAAGCAATGGGTCGTGCACTGCTTCAGGAAGATAATTATTCCGAGGCAATGAAATTTGCCAAACTCTCCTATGACTATACTACTTATTCCGATTCCTTCTGGGAAATTCGTAACAACTGGATTAGTAATTACCTGATACCTACGGTAGGTGCTATCCTGGTATTG
>JAFACO010000292.1 GCA_023425485.1 Bacillota bacterium | reverse complement strand
CCCAATTACAAAAGAGGCTATACAAGCAATTATAACAACATTTTTTCGTGGTAAGTTTTTTATCTCTTCCGAAGTCTTTGCTTTTTTACCCCACAGGAGGTATATCGCAATGAATGGAAGTAAACATACTAACATATACCTTATGATGCTCTCATCAATTAATAAAACCAAATTAGCTCCCAACGAAGATCCGATAAGCGCTAATACAACACATGGGATAGCAATCGGCCAATCCACAAATTTATTTTTAATATATCTTGCAGCAGATACTGTAGTTCCAACCGCTGATGACAGTTTATTTGTACCAATTGCGAGATGGGGTGGAATCCCTGCTATTAAGTAAGCTGGTAAAGAAATCAAACCACCGCCCCCAGCAATAGAATCAACTAATCCTGCAAGAAATACCAATGGGCAAACAATTAAAAACACCTCAAAATTTAATTCCATTTCAAATCCCCCGTACTCTGTCATTTCCAATATGTTCACATTATCTTCCTTATTACATTGTGGCTGATAATGCGATATGTAAGGTAAGCCTACATAATAATTGCAAGTATATTGTGTTATAACAATAAAGTCAACGAAGAGCTAAGGAGAAATCACATAAATATAAGTAGAAGCTCATATTATATAGCAGATAGTACAATACATGAGGTGCACATTATGGATTTTCAACAATCCCAAACTTATAAAAACCTACAGGATTCATTTCAGCGGGAGTCTGTTTTAACCGCTTTTTATTTACTTAATGAGGATCAGGCTAGACGTGAGGAATTTATTGAAATAGGAAATATCTTTGCTACAGCTGCAAGAAATGAAAAAGAACATGCTAGAATTTGGCAACGCTTCTTAAATACCGGAATATTGCCAAATACAGAAGAGAATTTACTTGCATCTTCAAATTCTGCAAGTGACCTCATTGAAGTATATAGAACCTATGCCCGGATTGCCACTGAAGAAGGGTATTTGGACATAGCTGCAATGTTTAATGGAATTGCTAATATTGAATTTAATCACGACCTTGCTTTTAGAACCCAATATAATGACGTTGTAACGAATCAGGTTTTCTGCAAACCCGAGGATACTTTGTGGATTTGTATGGAATGCGGTAATATAATGAGCGGTAAATGTGCTCCTGAAATCTGTCCTGTCTGTGGTTTTCCACAAGGCTACTATCGAGTATTTACCAACCAGGAGATTTTCTAAAATTATAGTAATGCGTTCGGAAGCTCCAAATACCTTACATAATATTCATCATAGGTCAACTGGCTATGATAAACTTTCGCTGCCAGTCTTCTTCCTAAGTAGCGAAAATGCCAGGGTTCATAACTATAACCAGTAATATGCTCTTTCCCCTTTGGATACCTTAATAAAAATCCATATAAATGCGAAATCACAGCAAGCCATTTTCCTGCTGCCGTATCTTCAAACTCCTCCTCAAGGTCATTAATATCCACTGCTAACCCAGTTTGATGCTCGCTATGTCCCGGTCTTGCGGATACCCTGTCTCTAATTTTTTGATAGTCCTCCAACAATGTTTCTGCGGTCATGTTTTTAAAATATACTGTATTCTGATAGGAAAAACTACGAAAGGTCGATATTGCTTCCATAAAAATCCCTTCAAGCTCTGCGGCTTTGCACATACTCTCAAAAGCAATTCTTGCATCATGACGCAGAACATACTCTCCCGCATTATAACGAGAATTTATTCTCTCTAAATCATCCGGTATATAGCCACTATCCAATTGTAGATATTTATTTACAAGTACGATAGGATTATGATGATCATTTACTCTACGAATATAGGAATAGAATGGTTGATGCAAACCTATATTTACAAACGTAATTACCTGCTCAATCGTTAACTCTCTATTTTTAATATAATATTCAAAATACTCATCATCTTTTGAGCTTAGATAAAATGGATACTTACTTCTCAGGTCCTCCATAAAAGAATCTCCTTCCGAATATAATTGCTATTGGTATTAATATATTTTGAGTATTTGCTATGTAATAATTTATCAAGAATAGTCTATTTCGTATTTTAATGCTTTTCTATTATATTTACTTATTTATATTTCATGATATGAATACTGTTAATTTTGGTTCATCTAAGCTTTATTCTATAATTAATTAGCTGCTTGAACAAGTTGTTTCACTTAACATGAAAAAGTCTGTAAAGGCATGTCCCATATACCGGGTCCCTTTACAGACTTTTTTATATTTATTTATCTATTCTTTTATCTTACTTTATTTACCTTGCGCAGAGATTAGTTTGTAAATAACTGTGACCAGTAGATTACTCCACCTGTTTGGTATACGCCGATACCAACCTTATGAAAGTTAGCGTTCATGATATTGGCTCTATGACCTGGTGATTCCATCCATGCTTTTACTACTTCTGCTGGGGTCTTCTGACCATAAGCAATATTTTCGCCTGCAGTTTTATAAGTTACTCCTGCTTGTGTAAGTGCTGTAAAACAACTTGATCCATCTGGTCTTGTATGAGAGAAGAGTGTCTTTGTCTCCTTTGCTCTAACGTTAGCGGCAGAGGTAAGTGTTGTATTAGTGGTAAGTGCTGATAGACCTTCTTTCGCACGTTCTGCATTCACAAGTTTTAAAACCTGTGTTGCATAACTGCTGGTCGTACTATTTGTGCTGGTTGTTGTAGTCTTTGCCGGTGCCTTAGTAGGTGTTGGTGTCGTAGTTGTAGTCTTATTCGTAGTTGTTGTTTTCTTGGCATTGTTTTTCTTAACTGTAGCTACAACATTCTTTAAAGCTTTATTATTCTTAATGTTCTTTGT
>JAFACO010000427.1 GCA_023425485.1 Bacillota bacterium | reverse complement strand
GATGAAGTCTGGATAGTGATCCGTCTTTGCATGATAATTCCTTCTTTCTTATAAAATCATTCGTATTTGTTCTGGTATGCAGGTAACCTTAATGTGCTTGCAAACGGCAGGTACTTCTCCGTCAGTGTGAACGGCTGATTCGTTATCCATAATAATTTCAATTTCATTACAGTGGAAGGATTCAACGCCCTTGTGTTTTACATGTTGTCCAGTAAATATGGTTGGCAGTAAAAATAGTGCTTTTATGTTACTAAGTCCATGAACAAGGCATACACTTAGCTTGCCATCACAGGGATCAGCATTGGGAGCCATCTTAAGTCCGCCCCCCTCATACATGTGAATCATACTAGAGACTAGAAGAATACGATCAAAGCTTGCTCTTGTTATACCATCAACCACTACTGTTGCACTCATATGCTTAGCAGTTAATAATTGCTTGATTGCAATTGCAATGTATACGAACTTGCCTGCACCAAAACGATTTAAACGTTTCTTTAAAGGTGAGGCTTGGACCTCATTACATACATTTGCATCATAGCCCATACCGCTGGAACAGGAGAATTTGCGAGGAGCTGTGTCAATATCTTCAAAGGTTATCTTACCATGATCCAGATATTTAAATTTAGAAGGGGATAAAATATGATCTAATGCAGTAATTGGATCTTTAGAAATCTTAAGGCTTCTGGCAAGATCATTACTGGAACCCGAGGGAATATATCCGAGGATTACTTCGGAATAATTATCAATACCATTAATTACTTCATTTAGAGTACCATCTCCTCCCAGTACCACAAGGTTCTTAATTCCGGGATTCTCCTGGCAGATCTGTCTTGTAAGTTCTGTAGCATGCCCCATATATTTTGAAAAAGCTGCGGTATAGGTTACTTCTCTTTTATCCAATTCTTCTTTTACAGTCCACCAGAATCGGATTCCACGTCCGGAGCTTGATTTTGGATTAATTATAAAATAATACATGAATTTACTTCCTTCGTCAAAAGTTATAAATAAATCTTATATGAAAATAAATCTATTGTCAATCATTTGCAAGGGAATATGCACTTTATGCAGAAAGTAAAAAAAATAACAAGAATTATAAGTAATCAAGCATAAGATACAGGCACAGAATTGTCCCGTCCTCATAATATATAGAGAACAGCAAAACTATCATGCTATTCATTTATTTTTGTGTTAAGTGAGTCTAAATATCGATTGGGAGTATTCAAAACCAGCACCTTCTGACTAACCCCCAATCTACCTAAGATTCACTTTAAGAAAGGAAGGCTAATATATGGATAGGCGGAATTATCGTGGTAATATGGGGCGTAGGCAGATGAATATGAATCCCTATAGACCAAATGATCCTGTTTGCAGCGACTTAATGAACGACTATACACCTGATGATATGTGCGAAAGAGATGACTTTGATAGAGATAGCGACAGATTTCCAATTGGTATGTGCTATGTACCATGGCAACGTTTTAAAAATCTCTATGAGAATGAATTCGTAGCTCTTGCAAATGGTACCCTGTTTAAAGATTTGGATTTAAAATGGTATGGAAGGGGATGCAAGTAGATGGATGGTCGTAGAGAAAAATTAATGGCATGTATTACAGCAACGAGCTTTGTTATGGATGAGCTCAGATTATTCCTGGATACACATCCAATGGATCAAGCGGCACTGGAAGAGTGGGATAGAATATCTAAGGTTAGAAATGAAGCAGTGTATGAGTACACTAATTGTTTTGGACCGATTGAAGCCTATCGAGTAGAAAATGATGATAGCTGGTCGTGGGTAGAGGAACCCTGGCCATGGGAAGGACGGTGCTAGTATATGTGGAGTTATGAAAGAAGATTGCAGTTTCCAGTTAATATTAGTGAACAGAACCCGAAACTGGCACAGGTTATCATGAGTCAGTTTGGTGGACCCGATGGTGAGCTCGCAGCCTCCATGAGATACTTATCTCAACGTTATGCAATGCCTAATAAAAAGGTTGCAGGTCTTTTAACTGACATTGGTACCGAAGAACTTGCTCATATGGAAATAGTAAGTGCTATCGTTCATCAATTAACCAGAGACCTGACACCGGAGCAAATCGTCGAAGGTGGCTTCCAAAACTATTATGTAGACCATACACTCGGTCTTTGGCCACAATCTGCAGGCGGTGTACCTTTTTCTTCAACCTTCTTTCAAAGTAAAGGTGATCCGATCACTGACTTAGTGGAAGATATGGCAGCAGAACAGAAGGCAAGAACAACTTATGACAATATTCTTCGTTTAGTTCATGATCATGACGTGTGTGAACCGATTAAATTCTTAAGAGAGAGAGAAATCGTTCACTTCCAGAGATTCGGAGAAGCTCTTAGAATAATTCAGGATGAACTTGATTCAAGGAACTTCTACGCATTCAACCCGGCATTCCCGGCGGATTTATGCAAATAATGTGTCGTAAACTTAAACAGGAATTACCGCTTACTGGCTTAGTCCAGAAGCGGGTACATATTAAGTTATAGTTATAACCCCTTATAAAGCCAGGCATTTTCAGCAATTAATAGATCATCTTGGTGAGTTTCAAAATAGTTCATATCTGAGGTCGGTTTATCGCAATTTTTACAAATTGGTTTATTTGAATTATGAATAATCTTTTCGCAGTAGATGCATTGAGTC
>JAFACO010000425.1 GCA_023425485.1 Bacillota bacterium | reverse complement strand
CATCTACACTTAATCTTGGTATTACCAGATAAACACTGGTTCCTTCCCCAGGCTCACTTTCGATACGCAAACCAAAATCCTTCCCATATAACATCTTTAGTCTGGCATTAATGTTAAACAGTCCAATGGAGTTACCTGTCTCTACAGCGTCAACATCATTCTCCTTCAGTCTTTGGTTCATCAAATCTGCATCCATTCCAATACCATTGTCTTTGACCATAACCTGCAGCATATTATCCTGAGTATAGGCTTCCACAATTACCTTCTTCTCTCCACGCTTATTTCGCAGTCCATGCTTTAATGCATTCTCCAATATGGGCTGAATTGAGATTCTTGGTATGGAATCCTGAAGGATTTCGTCACTAATATTGAACTGATACTCCACTCCTTCGCCCATACGAACACTCATAACGTAGATGTAATTTTTAAGATGAACAATTTCTTTTGCAACAGTAGAATACGGGTGCTTAAAATCTAAGCTGTAACGGAAAATGCTTGCTAAAGACTGGCATAATTCACTTACAATGGAGCAATTATTGATACTTGCGATACTACTCATGGTATCCAAGGTATTGTATAAGAAGTGCGGATTAATCTGTGCTTGTAGTGCCTTGTATTCCGCTCTGTTGAGTAATAATTTTGTCTCATATTCATGGCTGATCAGTCGTTCAATCTCATCCAGCATCTCATTAAAATCCTGTCCAAGCTTGCCAATTTCATCTTTATTCTTATTCTGTACCCTTTGATTCATATTACCGGATCTGATTTTTGCAATTGTTTGTGTGAGATGCTCCAGTGGCCTGGTGATACCACTGGTAATAAATACGGATACCAATGTAATTAGGATACTCATAATTGCCACAATCAGAATAAGGTTCTGGGTCAGGGCTTTTTGATTCTGTTCCAATAAGGCTTGTGGCATCAGGGAATAAGCGGACAAATTATATTTATCCTGATCTACCTGGAACAAAATCGGCATATTTTTCCCCAGTTCTTCGGACGTTTTTATGGTCCCCTCCTGAATTCGCAAGGTAACATCGGAATAATAGGTTTTATTCGCATCCTCTAGTTTACCCACAGCTGCAATCTGTCTGTCCCCCATGGGTTGAAGCCATACCTTCATCTCATCCTTATCATAGTATTTTGACATTATGTTTTTTACTACTTTACTATCTAAATCACATACGATGTAACCAATTTTATTTTTCGTATTGGTATTATCATATATTTTTAATATAAAGCGAGTAATGTCCGTTTCTCTGTGTTCATTATAATAACTGGATATCATCATTGTAGTGTCATCCGAATTAATATAATCAAGAACACGTTGTGAGTTATATTTTTCTACATCCTCGTAAATATCCACTGGATAATTATGTTTTGGTGTGGCAGCTCTTCGGTAGGTAGATACTATCTCATTCTTTATATTATAGATATACAATGCCACTACACCGTCCGAGGTTTCAAATTCACCTGTGGCAATGTTATAAGCAAGGCGATAATAATCCTCACGGAGGAGTTCAACCTGGGTATCATTTTTCAAGGCTCTTTGAAAATCATCCTCATTATAAACTTCGATTAAATTACTTTCTATTGATTTAATAAAGGTGTAAACCTCATTTTGCATGTTTCTAAGGGAACTATTACTTTGCTCCTTTTCCTGCGCATAGATTAAATTTGAGGATGCCTTTTGAAATAATACCGTTTGGAGCACTAAAGCCAATATGGTGCTTGCCAGGCAAAAAATCAGCAGCTTAAACCTCATTTTCATAAGCATCTCTCCTATCAATACGAATAACAGCATTTTTCTTTGTGTAATATGTATAAGTTAAATCTGTTTCAGTATGTATTATACCACAGAATATCAATGTTAATAGAAATAAGTTTAGTTGAACTATAGCTTTTCTAATTACATATTCTTGCAGATATGTTACAATCTGTTAATATAAGTTTTAGAATTATTAATTTATTTAAAGATCTAACTGAAGGGACTTCCGTAAATGCATCGTATGAAAAAAATCTTAAAAGTAATTCTTATTTTACTTGTAACCCTATTTACATTCGTTTTGCTCTATCTATTTTACCTGACAATTCATCTTAAAGTATTTTTGCCAGATACTCCATTGGCTGTAGATGAACTTTCCTCCAAGCAAAAAGAAGAGGATTTTAAAGTACTTACAAAGTATGTAGCGGACATATATCCTTTTAATGATGCCTTAGTGAGTACAAAGCAACTGAAGGATGTAAATATTCTGGCAGATGAGTATATAAACAGAGCAAAACATTCAACTAACAACCAAGAATTTCTTCAAGTCTTCCTTGAATATACTGAACTTTTAAGACAGGCAGGGCATGGTGGCATTGTCTTCCCGACCTATGACCTTTATTCCAGTTACACCTTAGATATACCAAAAGATGTGTACTTAAAAAGTAACTATTGGAAAAATGAACTTTCAAAACTGAATTTATACTACCACTCTGATATCGATATTACATATGTTAATGGTTCCTACGTTGTCAAAACCAACTATACTTTAGGTGATGTTATACTGCCTGCAAACTCTGTTCTAACAACCGTGAATGCTCAACCCGTAGATGAGTATGTGAAAACCTTACAGGATATTACCCCTCTTCGTTTTGATGAAGGAAATAACAAGGTGTATACCAATCCCATATTTATGAAAGATCCAGGCAGTAATGAGAAGGGATGGAATGCAGAATTCACACTACAAGACGGCAGTTCTATACAAATACTACTTCCTAAAATACCCGGTTTCCAGTCAGTGGACATTTCAAAATTATATCCGTCAGGCAATATATTTCTTACAACTTTAGATGAGTCTATCGGATATATTAAAATAAACTCCTTTGAGCAGCAGTTTATTAATTCTGACCAAGTCAAGTTACAGGAATACTTTCAGAATAATCCTCACCTGGAGAAATTAATCCTTGACTTACGTGGCAATATTGGAGGTGAACCCACTTATTGGATGGAGTTATTAATGCGCCCATTTCTTAAAGAATCTGCCGAATATTCTCAAATCACAGCGGTAAGAAAGAATTTCTTTAAGACCTTCGGATTGCGCTATCCTGCCTATCGTTTTATTTATAGTAATGATTTGCTAGATAAAAAAGCTAACCATATAACGAATATTAGAAAGATTAATCTTGAAGAGTATTCGGCTAAGAGTTGGAACGTTTATAAAATCACAAAAAGATTTACAACTAGAAACTCCTATCCCTTTGATGGACAGCTTTTTCTCTTAACAGATAATGATACGTTATCAGCTGCAGATTCCTATGTAACTGCCGTAAGGGAACTAAACCTTGGTACCGTCGTTGGTACCAATACCTTAGGCTGGGGAAATATTTTTATTAGTCCAATGACTTTTGCACTACCCAATAGCGGGTTAATGTTTCGTATGGATGTTGAAGCAGCGTTCAATGTTGACGACCGAGAAACATCCATTTATGGAACAAATCCTGATATCAATCTAAGTGCCTCCAATTATCCAACATCATATCCGCAAAGCTATAGTAAAAATGCCTTATTAGAAGATGAATGGGTCAAATGGTGTATGCAACAGGATAAGTAATAAATATCAATTACAGTTACTTTTGATTACGCTCCCGCAGAGTAATTAACCTTGATAAATGGACCTAAAATCAATTTACTATCTACCTTCTTACAGGTTAATAATATACTCTCTTGAAAATCAGAGCCATATCCGAATTGGGTATGGCTCTGATTATGTATCAACTTTAACAATCTTTATATATCTTTGGATATGTTGCCTAGAATATGTTGCTTATATCCCACTCAATTGTAGTTAATTATTGTTAATTTATTATTTAATTTTAAATTGTGTGTTTACTCTTGTATTTTCCCATTTATTGTGAGATAATACTACCAGAAGTATAGATGCTATTTAAAGCATATTATCTTATAAATCATGAGAAAATATATTTAAAAGGAGAGATAAACATTATGTTTAAACAAGTAGAACTAAATTATAATTTCGATGCATTGGAACCTCATATTGATGAATTAACCATGGTTACACATTATACAAAACACCACGCTGCTTATACTACCAATTTAAATGCAGCAATTGAAAAATTACCGGAACTAACTGACTCCTCCATTGAGGATATCTTTAAACATCTTTCTGAAATTAAAGATGAAGCTCAAAGAAATGCAGTAAGGAATAACGGCGGTGGATTTTATAATCATAACCTATACTTTGATACTCTTACACCTGGTGGAAGCAGCGCACCTTCTGGTGATTTGGCAAAACAAATCGGACACACCTTCGGTGATCTTGCATCGTTAAAAGAAAAATTAACTACTGCTGCTGTAACAAGATTTGGTTCCGGTTGGGCGTGGCTATCTGCTAATAAAAACGGAGAATTAAAAGTTTCCTCCAGCCCTAATCAGGACAACCCTATTATGGAAAGTAATGGAGAATGGTTTCCAATCCTTGGTGTTGATGTTTGGGAACATGCTTATTATCTCAAGTACAAAAATCTACGTGCAGATCATGTGAAAGCATTTCTTGATATTATTAACTGGGATGTTGTTGCAAAGTATTATGCTAATGTGAAATAATCTTACTAACATATTTTTATTAGCACGAAAAGGGAGTACCACTCACAGTAACAAAGGCGTTATGTGAGGGGTACTCCTTTTTCGTTCATGACAAGTAAAATGATTTGTGGTTTCATTATGTATATATTAACTTTCAAAACCTACTTTATCTATACATAAGGCGTATTATGATAAATACATAATAAATTAAATCTATTTTATCCTTTGAAGAATTCCTTTATCCATTTCACAGACAGTATCACAAAGTATGTCGATATCCTCAGCTGAATGGGAGGCAATTAATAAAGTCTTACCATCCTCTCTTAGTCTAATAAAAAGTTTCCTCATATCTTCAACTCCATCTTTATCAAGCCCATTCATTGGTTCATCTAAAATAAGGATTGCTGGATTTTCCATGATTGCCTGTGCTAATCCCAACCGTTGTCTCATTCCAAGACTATATTTTCTAACGTGGCTCTTTAAATAAGGATCAAGTCCAGTCAACTTCATGGTTTCTACTATAACATCATTTGAAATAATGTTATTAAGACCAGCGAGAAGCTTTAGGTTCTTATAGCCACTATAATAAGGTATGAAACCAGGTGTTTCTATTATAATGCCGATGTCACTTGGAAAATCGCAGTCTTTTCCAATAATTTTTTCATTAACTATAATTTCACCGTCAGTAAGCTTGATGAAGCCACAAATACATTTCATCAGCATAGTTTTACCAGAACCATTTCTGCCGATTAATCCATGGATTTTACCTTTCTCAAATGTTATTGATACATTATTTAATATTATTTCTTTTTTTATTTTTAAGGTTGCACTATTTATTGCAATAATGTTCATTAATCCAACTCCTGTACTGTTTCTATTGATAACTTTTTAATTGTCATGCAGCATATTATAATACCTAGGATAATTAGAACGAAAAAATATAAATAGGATTTACCTAACGAAACTATCGTTTCCCTAAAATATTCTGTGTAATGATAAGATACATTGGTATGAGCCATGGGCAAGATCCACATAAATCGAGATTTTACCAAACATAATGCCCCACCAAAGGCAACCAAACACCCAGATACGATAGTCCCTAAAATTTTGATTTTTATGTTATAAAATAATAATTTTACTAAAATAATTACATAAAAATAACCAGCTGTTAATAGTACAATGTGCCTCACTGCTGTAAAAGGAGTCACTTGATTATATAAGTTTTTTATTATTAACGTTGAGGCAAAATCCTTCGAATTTTCTGGAAACTGAACCGCATAATTCGTTGTAACCAGGCTCCAACCATTATCCAAGAAACCTTTTAATATTACAGGGATTATCGTAATAAGCAATAAATATAATAGAAAAGTAAACACGGTAAAGAAACCAAAGACCATTTGACCAAATAACCAATTAAACTTTCCGACCCTAGTTATAAAGAATAGTGTATTTCCATCAGTTCTTGGAAAATCACTGATTACTACCAAATAAATTATTGGCATCATAATCATAAGCAAGTTAGAATTTCCAGTTGCAATAAAGGGTTCTAGAATATTCAATGGACTGTTCATTTC
>JAFACO010000139.1 GCA_023425485.1 Bacillota bacterium | reverse complement strand
TCTAACATTATCATCTTATAATGTTAGATAATAGCATACACAAAAATATAAAGCAAACATTTCCAATCCATGTATATTGGGTTAATTAGAGGTTAAGTTGACGTTAAGTATAAAAACTGTTATATTTATTTATACCCCTAAGGGTATGAAGGAGGTGGAGCCATGCGCCAGTGTATGGATAGCGATAATCTTCACAAACGCATAAATAAAATTATGGGGCAGCTGAAAGCAATTGATAAAATGGTGGAAGAAGATGTACCCTGTGAAGAAGTATTGATTCAAATAAATGCTGCAAAAAGCGCATTACACAAAGTTGGCCAAGTGGTTTTAGAAGGACATCTAAATCATTGTGTCCGTGAAGGAATTGAGCACGGCAATTCGGATAAAACTATTGCAGATTTTGCTAAGGCTATTGAACATTTTTCAAGAATGTCCTAAAAGTTAATATGTAATTGTAATATAAATAAGATATTTAAAAGGAACAAGTTATTAATAGTTTGGTAGCACCAACCTGTCGATAATAACTTGTTCCTTTTCGTTGACATAAAATATAAGAAATATTGCAAGCTCTTTGCACTCCTTAAAGTAAGTTTTAAAATACATTTTTTTATATAAAAATTATTGACACAGTATACCCCTGGGGGTATACTGCAACTATACCCCCAGGGGTATAGAAGGGAGAGTTTTAACATTGATATCATTCATTAAAGATGAGAATAAACGTACTATTCTTTTTTTAATCGTATCCGTTCTTGCGTTAGTAGTCAGCTTCTTTCATATCGGTTCACTTCCCATTGATTTAGCATGGATAGCAATTATCCTCTGCGGTATCCCGATTATTAAAGGTGCCATTGTTGGACTTGTTACCGAATTTGATATTAAGGCTGATGTTCTTGTATCCATCGCACTTGTCGCTTCTGTCATTATTGGAGAAACCTTTGCAGCAGGTGAAGTAGCTTTCATCATGGCTCTTGGTGCTTACTTGGAGGAACACACTGTGGCAAAAGCCCGTGCTGGTATTGAAAAACTGGTTCATTTAACTCCTACCACCGCTCGTGTTGTACGAAGGGATATAGAGGAAATTGTACCTGCAGATCAGATAAAAATTGGTGATATTTTACGAGTATTTGCAGGTGAGACAGTCGCTGTGGATGGTCAAATTCTGAAAGGTCAAACCTCTATTAACCAATCAGTTATGACCGGTGAATCTTTACCTGTAGATAAAAATGAAGGAGATGAAGTATTTAGCGGAACTGTTAATCAGTTTGGAACCTTCGATATGGTTGCTCAGAAGGTCGGTGAAGATAGTTCTCTGCAAAGAATGATTCGTCTAGTGGAATCTGCTGATGCCGGAAAAGCAAAGATTGTTGGCTTAGCCGATAGATGGGCGACCTGGATTGTTGTAATTGCTCTGCTTTCCGCTTTTATCACCTGGTTTGTAACAGGTGAAATCATACGTTCTGTTACTATTTTGGTTGTTTTCTGCCCCTGTGCCTTGGTATTAGCTACGCCTACAGCAATTATGGCTGGTATAGGTAACGCTACGAAATTTGGAATTCTCATTCGAGAAGGAGATGCACTGGAACGTTTATCTCAAGTGAAGAGGATTGCCTTTGATAAAACAGGAACATTAACCTATGGTAAACCCGCAGTAACGCAAATACATAGCATTAATCCTGATATTGATGCACCGTCTCTTCTAACCTTGGCAGCAGCTGCGGAATCACGTTCGGAACATCCACTGGGCAAAGCAATTGTCGCAGATTATAAGAATAAGAATCATAAACTGCCTGAACAACCGGAAGAATTTACATTACTTGCAGGTCGTGGTGTAATCGCTCGTATTTCTGGTCAGGAAGTACATGCCGGAAATGAAGCACTCATGCAGGAACATAAAATTATACTTCCAGAAGAACTGTTGATTATTTCAAAAAAAGCAAAAGAAAAAGGCTCCACAGTCATTTACCTTGCAAAAAATAGTACGGCTGTTGGTGTCATTGCTCTATCCGACGTCCTTCGACCTGACGCTGTTCACATGATAGCGGCAATTCATGATATTGGTGTTAAGACAGTTCTTCTAACTGGAGATACTAAAGTGACTGCTTCTCATATAGCCCAAAAAACTAATATATCTGAGGTTCAGGCCGACTGTCTTCCAGAAACAAAACTTGAACTTATCCGTTCCTTTCAATCTAATAAAGAACCAGTTTGTATGGTGGGTGATGGTATTAACGATGCCCCTGCACTCAAAACTGCGCATGTAGGTATTGCCATGGGTGGTGTCGGCAGTGATATAGCCATTGATGCAGCAGATATCGTGCTTGTAAGTGATGATATTAAGGAACTCCCTCACCTTCTTAACCTTTCCAAAAAAACCATGCAGACAATTAAAATTAATCTAGAAGCTTCTATGATATTGAACTTTATTGCAATTGCACTTGCAATTACTGGAATACTTAATCCAATACTCGGTGCTTTAGTTCACAATGTAGGGTCGGTAGCTGTTATTATTAATTCATCTTTACTTTTAAAATGGAGAAAGAAGTCTAATTAACAACAATATTATAATGTACCACACTATAAACGGGAAGAAGCGGATAACACTCTATTGGGAGTTGTTATCCGCTTTGTTATTTATGAGAAGTAAAACAACTTGCCGTTTCATCTCGTTTATGACAAATATAACCTAAATTAATCTACCTTTAATATCAACTCTAACACTCTCTTTGCACTAGTCACCATCTCTTCACGAGTAATCAACCCTAGTTCTTTTGCTTTCATTAAGCGTTCTGGGTAACCAGTTGCCATTTTGATATCATTTCCCGCTTTTACTTCTTTATAATGTTCACCACGAGTCCACCAGTCTGTAGTAACTAAACCATTCCAACCCCATTCTTCTCTTAAAATTCCATCTAGAAGTTCTTTACATTCGGAGGAACGGTGACCATTGATAACGTTGTAAGCCGTCATTATACACCAGGGATTTGCCTCCTCAACAATTATTTCAAAGGCTTTTAGATAAATCTCTCTCGCCGCACGTTCGGATACTCTGGAATCACTGTTCTTACGATTAACCTCTTTATTATTTAAGGCAAAATGCTTAACCGTTGCACCAATATGCTGGGCTTGAATTCCTTTTACCATAGCTGCTGCCAGTTTCCCTGTTAAGAAAGGATCTTCCGAATAATATTCAAAATTACGTCCGCAAAGTGGACTTCTGTGAATGTTAACTGCTGGCATTAACCACACTGCTATATTATTCTCTTTTACTTCTTTTGCTCCAGCTTCTCCTACCTTGTAAACAAGTTCACTGTTCCAGGTACACGCGAGCAAGGTACTGCACGGGAAAGCAGTCGTGTTAACTCCACACCTTGGCAGAATTCTAAGACCAGCCGGGCCATCCGCTGTCATTACATTTGGTACCCCAAATTCCGGCATATTACCAAATCCAAAGGTATTAGCAACACCGGTATTGGGCTGACCACCTAGCAAATGAGCAATTTCTTCATCTGTTAACTGTTCTATAAATTTATCCAAGGATACTTTACCCACAGCAACATCGGATAAGGGGATGTTTCCTTCTTTGTGAGGTTCAATATAGATTCGATAAGGAGGTATCGCTCTTACCGGTGCAGTATATAACTCTGTTTCTAAAAAGGTTAATTTCTCAATAGCACTGGAATCCATGTCATTCGACTGTTTCATTGGAAGTTCCTCATAACTGCCATCTGCAAGCATTCTCTTAGGAAGTGAAGTAGGTGCTAGCTTAGTAGAAAGCTGCTTCACAATTCTGTTCTGTGTTTCAATATGGAAAAAGTCTGCCTTAATGACATCACTAACGGAGTTTCCAATATAAAATGCATACTCGCCTGCCTCTAGGATATATGCCGATTTTTGAATTTTACCTAAATCATCATAGGAAGCCAGAGCATCCACGCAAAACTCAAGTTCTAGTACCTGTGTCTCTCCAACCTTTAACAGTCGTGTTTTCTCAAATGCTACCAGACTCTTTGATGACTTACCAAGAAGTCCCCCAGGAGCACTTGCATAGATTTGTATAACTTCCTTACCATCCATTTTCCCTGTATTCGTAACACTTACTCTTGCTTTAATTACTCCTTGCTGTTCTTTCAGTTCAACAACATTCCAGTCAAAGCTTGTATAGGACAATCCAAAGCCAAAGGGATAATTGACTTTGCTAATTGCACCAGGTATTGTCTCAAAATAACGATATCCTACATAAATATCTTCTATATAATCCACATAGTCATCGGACTCATGAAAGGTAGCAGTGGATGGATAATCCTCCAAACTACCTGCAAAGGTATCTGATAATTTACCAGACGGGTTACTCAGTCCACATAGTAACTCTGCCGCTGCTAAGCCACCTTCCATACCACCCTGCCAAGCCATTAGTACGGATTGAATGGAGGTATCTTCTTTAAACCAGGAGGAATCCACCATACCACCAACATTCATTACCACGATTACCTTGTTAAACTGTTCCTTTACTTTGTTTACCATAGCCGTTTCTGCAGCTGTTAAGCAAAAATCACCTTCAGGATATATTTCTTTCTGTCTTCGTGCAAATGCTGCTTCTTCCTGAAAGATATCAGCATTCTTAAATTCAACCTCGTTATTGCGATCCCAGCCTTCGCCTGAGAAGCGGCTGATGGTAATGACTGCTGTATCTGCATATGCCCTTGCTTTTTTTAATAATTCTTCTGGAAGTTCGGGTTCCACTGTCATTCCTGGTACAGCACCAGTACTATATTGACTTTTAACATTATCTCTATAATAATCAGATAGCTCTTCAAAAACACTAACCTGTTCCTTTAATGTCTTCATGCCCTGATACAAGTTTGTCATGTATTCCACGGTTACATCACCGCTGCCACCGCCGCCTTTTACATAATCAAAACTTCCTTTACCGAATAATGCCACTTTAGTTCCCTTCTTTAGTGGCAAAACTTGCTGCTCGTTCTTAAGAAGAACCATCCCTTCCTTTGCAGCTTCCTTTGCTAATTCTCTATGCGCCTTGGAGGATGTAACTTTTTCACCATTCTCTCCTAAGGGTAGATTTGGTTGATACATAACTCTTTGCCATTTATACATATTCTTCTCCATTTCTTAAATTAAATATTTATTTGGGATAACCACTTGGCTTACTAAATATTACTTCATGTTTCTGACTTCATATTATTATTTTTGACAATAACACACAAGAGTATTTATGACTTTATATTCAGTCAATATTGACTTTTTTTAATTTTGATGCTACTTTTCATATATAAGAGAAGATTTGAGGTCAAAAGCCTTAATAAACTTTAATGGATGGATAAATATGCAAGGTTATTCGTCTTACACAGAATTAATTAGCTTTTGACGCTCAAATCAAGGAAAGGATTACCACTGTAATGACAACTCATGAAATAATAACCAGAAGAGCACAGCTCCCTGTTTATTTTGGTATTTATGACTCTTACAATCAGTTGGTGCCAAGTCATTGGCATAATCATATCGAAGTCCTCTACTTATTAAAGGGTACTTTACATTTGACACGTAATGACGAGAAATACACGCTTAGACATAACGATCTCTTTGTTGTTAATGCCAGTGATATACATTACACGCTGAGTGAAGGCGAGACAAAAGTCTTATTGCTCCAGATTCCTTACGATTTTCTGAATCAAGCCATCCAGCAGTTTGAGTTTTTACAGTTCAAAGAATATTTTCCACAGGAGGAATTGCAAGAAGACGAAATCTTTCAGACAATGGTAGAACACATCCTCACTATGAAAAACTTATACGAGCAATGCCAGGAAGGGTATCAATTTTTATTTAGCAGTAACCTTTACTTATTTTTGCATCTTTTATTCACCAAATATTCTGTTCGTCAGAATTCTGTAGAGAAAAGTAAAGATGCCAAACATCTTATGCGAATGCGTACTGTCATAACCTATGTCGAACAACACTATATGGAAACTCTTAGTCTTACAGAAGCGGCGGCGTTAGTTGCTTTAAATCCAGAATATTTTTGCAGAACCTTTAAAAAATATATGGGTTTTTCCTATCTGGAATATGTCAATCAGGTTCGATTAACTCATATTCATAAAGATTTACTGGAAACCGATGATACTATTACAACCATTCAGGAACGCCACGGTTTTAGCAATTATAAGGTCTTTAATCGAATGTTTAAAGAGGTTTATGGATGTTCCCCATCAAAATTAAGATATAACATAAAGAAGTAGCGAACAAGGAAAAGGCTGTTGCAAAGTATTGAACTATTGCCACAGCCTTAATTTAGATCAAAAGATTTTATATCGGTTATAATTCACAGAAAAAAATTATACTTATAATTTATGCACATAATGATAGCATAAATTACTAGATTTCCTGCCACTTTCCTATTCTTTTATTAAATACAATACGTAATTTGTAATAGATTAATCTAAATAAAGTGAAGATTTGGTAATGCTAAACGAAGCCTCTCCCACTCTTCTTTACTATATTTTCTTCTGAGAGCTGTATTTGGAAGCCATAGTGAAACAAGGTTTTGCATTTTGTATAGGAAGTCTAAATCTTTTATTGGTGTATTACCAAGTATTGGTCCACTAATTACTAACTGTTCCAATTTATTAAGACTGATAAGTGGCGAGTAATCCTCAATTTTCTTAAAATTTTCAACATGAAGTACTATGAGATTGTCTAAACTTCCAAGACATGTGATATCTTGAACACTTGCACCAGAACCGATATACAAATACTTTAACTTGTCCAATTTGATTAGTTCCGACAAGTCTTCGTATGCCCCCCATTTGAATCGAAGTTCTTCTAAATCTTCCTGACAGCATGCCGCATCAAAAAGCTTTTGTGGTACACGGGAATTAAAATGTAATGCTTTGAAGGCCTTCGTATTTGTACGCAAAAAGTCAATCCACTCAGCCAGTATTCGCTTTTTCTCACGTTCACTGTAGGTATAGTTAAGTTGGGTACAAAATATGCTCAATTTATTCTCACCCTGATAATCCTTAAGTTCTATACAACTTTTTTTCGGTGGAAATCCTCCAATTTCCTTAAAGTATAAATTGTTTATCTGATCCTCTGTTAAAATGGCCATCGTTTTCCTCCTAACCATCTACTTATATACTTATAAATCTGAAATTGGCAATTTCACTATTCTGTAACCGTAATACTTGCTGATACTTTATTATTATAGTTAGAATTTAGTACATCTTTACTGTCAAACGAACAGTTTAAGGCTACTGTAACCTCATAAGTGCCAACAGGAAGTTTTAATTCTTTAGCAGCATAGAACTCCCTATAAAAATCAGCATCGGCTTCGTCCTCTTCCCATCCTCCCGACTTGACATAATCATATCGAATTACTTCGCCCTTTGTTAGCGTAGTTGGCATTAATAATTCAAGATATAATATTAACCCATCAAAGTACTTAATGTCTTTTAAAGAAAAGCCTACTAACGGTTTTCCACTGTATACGGTGATACTTTCCTCATCACCTATATATTCCAGCGTTGCATAGCAATTAATAACCTCGTCCTTGGTATAGGTATCCTTATCTAAGTAAAGTTTCAACTCAAAAAGCTCATCCTTAGAACTTAACTCAACCTTATATTCCAGGTCTTCTATTGTATTAGATCCATTCGATGAAGTCACTTCTTCTAAGTTAATGCTATTTGTTGTTATATCTTCATTCCCGATTACTTTCGCTTTTCCGCATGCAGTAAAACTAAATACAACAATACATAGAACTAACTCTGCAATAATATAATTGTGTTTCTTCATGACATCCTCCGTCCATTATCTTGGCTAAGTTGATTACATATTTGTTCTTTTACATCCAAATATATCCTTATGTTCTTGCAATCATTTTAACCTTATTTACTAATAATGGCAAGTTCATTAAAACTAATGATGTCTTGTATAAGTGTCTTGTAAATGTGTCAGCAAAAAGAATTTATTGTTAAGCTGTGATAAAAGTAGGTACCATAAGCACATCCTTTAATTCATAGTCCGTACCATATACTTTTATTACTTTACTACTACCATCTAGCAGCGTAAAAGTGCTATTATCCTTAGAAATTTCAACCAGAATTCGACTGTTCTCATATTGAAGGATGAACTTATAACTATCCCACTTGCCAGGTATTCTTGGTGCAAAACTTATTCCACTTTCTTTAATTCTTAGACCTGCAAAGCCGTAGATGATAGCCATATAAGTTCCACCCATATTAGCGGTATGAATGCCATCCTTGGTGTTCTTATGAGTGTTAAATAAATCCAACAGAGCAGAATCACCAAAATAATCATATGCCTTTTCCATCCGTCCTAATTTAGCTGCCATAATGCTAAACACACAGGTCGATAGAGAGGAATCGTGTGTGGTGCATTTTTCGTAATAATCATAGGAGTTCTTAATCGTATCTAGATCCTGCTCATCCTCCAGAATAAAATGTGCCAACACTGTATCTGCTTGCTTACACACCTGATATCGATACAGATGCAACGGGTGATAATGTAGTAACAGTGGGAACTTGTCCTTTGGTGTTGCTTCTAAATCCCAAGTTTTTTTATGAAGAAAGGAATCATCCTGAGGATTAATCTTAAGTTCCTCGTCATAGGGGAGATACATGCAATCTGCTGCTCTTTTGAAACTCTTAATCTCTTCCTGTGTTAGATTAATTTTCTTTATTACTTCCGCTTTATCAGTAGCTTTTAATAGATGATAAAACTTTACGGCCCACTTTAGATTATATTTTGCCAATACATTGGTGTAATAGTTGTTGTTTACCATGCAAGTATATTCATCTGGTCCAGTTACTTCGTTAATGCGAAATGTACCTTGGCTAAAGTTACCCACTTCCAGCCAGAGTCTGGCTGTCTCAAACAGGATTTCTCCACCCTTTTCAGCAATAAAGTCTAAATCTTTTGTGGTCAAATAATACGATATAATAGAATACGCAATATCCCCATCGATATGATAAGCAGCACTTCCTGAAGGGAAGTAACCAGAGCATTCCCTTCCTGCTATGGTTCTCCAAGGGTACAAGGCACCTTTTTCATGCCCCAGCAACTTTGCATTCTCTCTTGCGCTTGGCAATGTATTATATCGAAAACTAATTAAGTTCTTTGTTATCTCCGGCGCAGTCAAATTGAAAAAAGGTTCCATATACATCTCTGTATCCCAGAAATAATGACCTTCATAACCTTCTCCACTTAGCCCTTTCGCTGCAATATTACAATATTCATCCTTGGCTACTGATTGTATTAACTGATACATGTTGTAGTTTAAGGCTGTGGTAAGGTTATCCTCTCCTTCAATCTCTAAAAGGCAGCCCTCCCAAAATTTCTTTAGGTATTCTCTCTGCTTCTCATAGTGATATTCAAGTGGACTGGACAATGCTTCCACCATCTTCTCTCTGGCATCTCTGACACAATCTGTATACCGGACGGAATCACTAAAAATACTGTATTTTTGCAGTGTCACAGTCTCGCCTGCACTTATTATAAACTCCATGGTGGTAACAGCCTTGTGGTCGCTTTCACTGCAAATAGTACTACAACTAATATCTTTTGATAGTACATGGGCTACAGCGCTGCAAACATGTAACCCAGAACTGGAAGTTTTTGATTGCAAATAGGTGATGCCGCTTTCCTGAAATGCTCTCACTGGATGAAGATACCTGGGGCTTTCTGCTGCTACCCTTGGGTCTTTATCATTGCTATAGTTTCTAACATCGCCCAAATGATGGGAGGTTATCTTAATGGTATCAGTAAAATTCAATGCCTTCACACTATATTCAATGGTAAAGAGAGATGGCTGATGGAAGGCTGCCATTCGTTTTATCGTTAGCTCAAGCTCTTTACCTGACACAGATTGCCAATGTACCTTTCTACCAGTAATGCCTTGCTCCATATCCAACCATCTTTCCGATTTCAGAACTATACCCTCAAACATGTTGAATACTTCCCCATCCACAGACAATTGTATGGTCTGGGTATCCGCCACATTTAAGATGGTCTGCTTTTCTTCAATCAACCCCTGTAATTTTTCCGCTTGCGGCATTCTGGCGATATCGTAAAAGCCATTGATGTAGGTTCCACGAATGGTATCATAATTCTTTGGATAACCTTCCTCAAAGTTAGATCTAATCCCTATGTAACCATTAGCATTATGAAATATGGTCTCATTAAGCAGCAATTCATCATTTTCTAATTTCAAATCATCTATTCTATAAATCGGCTGTTTCAAACCCATGGGTGTCTCCATTCTTATACATTCATAAAAAGAATATTCTTGTAACTTAAATTAGCATGTAAAGTATTTTCAATTGTAAATTGAAGTCAGTGTGAAAAGAACACAAATAAATACTTTCATAATTACTTATGCAATAGATTTTATTAAGCAAAGAACAAATTCTTAGCAACAAACTTTGACTTATACAATACTTAGTAAATCCTGAAAGGAATCCAAACTCCAATCAACCAGCTCGCTTCCTGCTGCATCTCCAATTGCTACCGCCTTCATTCCTGCTGCTTTAGCAGCCTCCAGCCCTGCAATGGCATCTTCCACTACAATGCATCCGCTGGGTTCAATTCCAAGATGTTCTGCTGCTATTAGGAATACTTCTGGGTCCGGCTTCGATTTGGTGATATTATTGCCATCTGAAATTACATCAAAAAACTCACCTAAACCAATTTTATCAAGTATGAGCGGAGCATTCTTACTGGAAGAGCCAATAGCTAACTGGTATCCTAACCCTCTAAGTTTATGGAGTGTATTTTTCACCTCATCACTTAAATCTGCTGTAGTCATGTTCATTAAAAGTGCTCGGTAGGTTTCATTTTTCTCCTCTGCCAGAGCTTGTTTCTCTTCGGGTGATAATAAAAGTCCACTGCCTTCGAGCACAATATCCAGGCTTTCCATTCTGGAAACTCCTCTTAAACGGTTATTTTTCACTTCATCAAAGGGTATTGATAATTTATCCGCAAGGCTTTTCCAAGCTTGGTAGTGGTATTTGTCCGTATGACAAATAACTCCGTCTAAATCAAATATAAAAGCTTTATAATTCATATTTCTACCTCCATGAATGGCATTTTGCATCTTTATCTTAAAAAGGGACTTTTTTAGAAGTCCCTTTTTTCTTTTCTATATTGTTGCAGTATAAATTGCAAATCATAAACATTATAATATCTATTTCAGTACACTTATAAACCAAAGTCCAGAATGTCCCCTATCAAGGTTTATGTGTAATCCCTGCTCCAATAGTTCCCGACCGAAGCAGGAAAAACGCTCTCTTGTGTCGGCATTTTCAAGTAAATATTCCGAGTTCTCCAATAATCCTTCAAGCTTTATCTCTTCGGTAAAGGAATTTTTGACCGCAAAGGCGAATATCGCTCCTTCCTCCTCTTTCATTAACTGAAAGGCAGCAAAACTATCTTCACGGACCAGCTCTCTGTAAGCATTGCTTATTTTTCTAAAATCGTCCACTCTCTCACCATATCGCAGTGGTTGTCCAGTCAGGTGGTACAAACTGCCTTGGAACAAGAGTGGAAAGATTTTTTCTTTGTACATTTTAATTTCACGTGCAAATATAGCAAGAAACTTTAAGGGTAATTTTGTGAAATCCCGGCTCACACCCATTAAATGCAGCATAGCGCTTCGTAATGTTGCTATAACCTCGTATTCGGGGGTATTATCTTCTATTTCATAACTGGGGAATACATGAGAACCGTCTTCATATTCTCTGGTCTGTGACCATGCCCAGTGCAACAATCTGGAGGGAGGCACTGTCAGGGATGCTCCCCAAAAACATTGCAAGCTATGAGCAAGTTCATCAGGATCACTAAGAAAGGTTACATCCGTGTGCTTTAGCATTTCTAAGTCAAAGCGAAGTCCGCCGGAAGAACAATTTTCAAGGATTAAATGAGGGTACTTACTGCGAAGACGGTCCAGCACCTTATAATATTTTTGGTAATGTATATACAACCCCATTCCGGGCCTGTGACCGTGATCCAATCGGTTACAGCCACATCCAGGGTCAACATTAAAATCTAACTTAATCCAGTCACAGTTCGTCTCTATAACCAGGCGATCCATAACGTCAAATAACCATTCAGCAGCACCTTCTGCTCCAAGGCAAAGGTAGGGGTCTTCATATTCTTTACCATCATATATCGCTTCCCATTCAGGATGTAACTGCCTAAGTGTTGACAATTTACCCATTGCCTCGGGTTCAATCCATATACCAAACTTCATACCCTTTTGATGTACGTAATCAGAAATATGTCGAAGACCATGGGGGAAGCGTTTTCTATTAATTAAATACCAATCGCCTCTGCATTTGGACCAATGAACATCGGAGGTTTCGTCACCAAACCAGCCAGCATCCAAGGTACAAAGCGTAAATCCAAGTTCCGCTGCACGGTCAACATTTTTAAGAAATACTTCTTCGTTGATATCCACATCTTCATAGGTCCACCAATGATTCCATTCCACAATAGGTGAATTTATTCTGCTTTTTGCAAACCAATTCTGTTCCAACCAAGTTGCGGTATTATTACAAAGTTCGGTAAAGCTGTCACTCCTACTGCAAATTATGGATGGCAGTTTAAATCTCTCGTTAGGTTCAAGTATCGTCGTAAATTCCTTTTCGGAGAGCACGAATTCAATCTTTCCTTCCGGACAGATACGTAATCCCCAATTTCCGGACCAACAGATAGCTACGCTAATACAGCTGCCATTTGCTTGAAAAAGATAGATCATGGGACTATAGCCATGACTGGAGCGGCCCTGGTCGGCATTCAACAGTAATACTTCCTTCTGTTCATCCAGCCTGTACCACTGGGGTGTAAACTCTCT
>JAFACO010000418.1 GCA_023425485.1 Bacillota bacterium | reverse complement strand
CTTATCACCAGAATGAAATAAGGTTAATACTGCAGTAATCGCTGCCATTCCAGATGCAAATGCAAAACCTGCTACTCCACCTTCCAACTCTGCGATTAATGCTTCCAGGGCTTCTCTCGTTGGATTACCGGTTCTTGAATATTCATATCCTGTATGCTGTCCAAGACGTACCTGCTCATACGTCGATGTCTGATAAATCGGCACATTTACAGCTCCGGTTCTCTCATCTCCATAGATACCCCCATGGATTAATGCCGTTGAAATGTGTGTATAATTCTTTTTACTCATTACTTTTCCTCCTGATTATTATTTTATTATAGTTATGTTTTTGGAAGTGTTTTTCCCCATTATTTTATTCATTTTTATTTGTTTGGTTTAAAGTGTCTCAAACTTTGCTTCAATAAAATGTACATTTTCATATGCCCTTAAATTATCTGTTCTATTTTGAAAATACGTTTTTTGAATTTGCTTAGGAGACAGATGCTCTACAACTCGGTAACCATTCGTCTCCAAGGTATTTTCCAGTTCATCATAACTATATCCATCCATCATTTTTTCACCCAGTTCTTCTGTTAAGGCTCTGATTTTATTAACTCTCAGAGGTGTATTGTTGTTTTTCCACGATATATCATCCGGGTAGTCAAATACTATAACGCTTTCATTTCCTGATATTTTAGAAATGTTATATATCGTTCTGGCAAAAGTTTCTAGGGTTAAATAGTAGGATACTCCAAGGATACTAAAAAAGGTTTTTTTCTCGGGAGCAAATCCGGCCTTTATTAATGTCTCTTCCAGACTCTGATATTCAAAGTTAATTGGTGCAAAATGTACATTACTCGGTATGCTCCAGTTTAGTTCCTTTAATCTTTGAATTTTATGTTTCTGGGTAGAGGGATGGTCTAATTCAAATATCTCTATATTGGGATTGGTATTTCGAAATGCATAACTATCTAGGCCTGCACCACATATAACATATTGGCAATTACTATTCTGATTAGCAAATTCAATTAATTTGTTTTCCGTATAAGTTATTCTTGACAGCGGTATGGGAGAGATAAATTCCTCAAGCAGCAGCTCCCATTCAGGTAATTCATTTTCATTAGCAGCTTCACTATTTAATCTGTCAATTATTAGGTTCTTTAAGTATTCATATTCTTCCTCTCCCAACAATGCCAGGGCCAAATAATCATCAAATACTTTATTATTACTAAACCGTGAGTGTTGTGCCCTTGCAAAGGCACATATTTTTGAAGTAGCGCTTTCTTTGTTGTCTACCATGCAGTTCTCCTCCATTTCAACTATTTTATGTAATCAACCACTCCATTAATAATGCGGGAATTTCTAATCCACACTACTATTTGATGATTAAAAATAAAACAGATAGTATAGAAACATTAATTCAAATAATTGAAATAGGGGTGGGTTAATGACTTTATATTACTGTAACGCTAGGATTGCCAGATATATTTGCTTTGTACAATTCATATATCTCATATATAATTAGTATGCTTTTAATTATAGCATATATTTTACAGATGTCAACGTTTAAATCTATAGCGACTTATATCTTTTACCTATAACAAAAGCTTTTCTTATAAGTTCCATAAAGTATTCAAAAAAAATGAGTATGTCTATTTCACATACTCACCTTTTATACTTTAAATTAATTCTAATCTACTATATCCATCCATACATTTTCCAACCCCTACATTAAGTTTAAGGCAGAATTTCGCTTATGTACCTCTTTAATTCCTTAATATACTTTTTTCCAATTTCGCTCATAATGGAATTGTTTCTTTTAATATAACAAATATTCATATTTACATCAGTATCCAAAGGAATAGCAGTATAGTCACTACCATTTAGCTCCTCACAAATAATGCCGGAACATAAGGTGAAACCGTTTAATCCTACCATAAGATTTAACAAGGTTGCACGGTCATTGGCTTTTATAGTTTTCTTATAATCATACGTACTCAGTATTTCTTCTGATAGATAAAAAGAATTATTCTCACCCTGTTCAAAGGACAAGCAAGGATATTCCTGCAGTTCTTCTATGGATATGCTTTCTTGGGTAGCCAGAGGATGCCCCTTCCATAAATACACATACCCCTTGCACTGAAACAATTCCTGCGTTTCAAGACCCTTGGATTTAAGCAGTTTCTGAATAATTTTCTCATTAAAATCATTCATATATAAAATCCCTATTTCACTTTTGCCTAAACTCACATCATTAATAACCTCAGATGTTCTAGTTTCTCTAATGGCGAATTCATATTCATTCATATCGAAACCCTTCACTAACTCTACAAAGGCTTTTACAGCAAAGGAATAATGCTGCGTGGATACTCCAAACTTCTTTTTTATATTTTTATTATCAGAATATTTCTCCTCTAATAAATCAACCTGTCCTAGAATTTGTCTGGCATAAACTAAGAATTCTTCACCCTCCGTGGTTAATACGACACCTTTACTTTTTCTTTCAAATATCGTTATTTTCATCTCTTCCTCTAAATATTTTATTGCTTCTGATAAACTAGGCTGTGAGATTAACAATTGCTTTGAGGCTTCATTTATGGACCCTGTATTTGCAATTATTGCTACATATTTTAATTGTTGTAATGTCATATTAGCTCTCCTTCCTTAAGTGCTTATGGCTATTCTGATTATGTATTGGGTAAATAATATCATGAAATATAGTTTCTTCCTAGTATTTCTATAATATGATTATAAATTTATTATAACGCAGTTAAATCATTTATTGTCCTGTTCACAAGCAAAACAGATAGCAGGTAAGCCACATATTTCGCTACCTGCTATCTGTTTCTTATTATTTATACTTCCAATAATAGTTCTCAAATATATTGAAAATATAAAATACGTTTATTTTGCTACATAAACTCCACCTGATAATTTGTAGTTACTGGTAATCCAGGTCCTCCAAGCCTCAGGGTTACTGCCTCCCTGAACAATATCTGAGTCATATTTTAATTTTGCTTTGTAGTTATCTCTAAAATAAATCCACGTTTCACAGGTATTTTTATTGCTGTCCCAGATTTCAAAATGCAAGTGTTTTCCCGTACTATTTCCGGTGCTCCCCATAACCCCTATCTTCTGCCCCTTGGAGACCTTGCTTCCCACAGATACAGTTATTGATTTATCCTGTAAATGTGCATAAAAGGAATAAAAGCCATTATCATGCTTGATGGTAATACTATTACCCCAGCCGGAATCATAGGTTACAGCTATTACAGTTCCAGATTCTGTAGCTAGAATATCACTATCTGGACCGCTTATATCCATAGCACCTAAAATTGTTCCTCCTCCTTTTGTTACATGTTTACCTTTTGAAGCATTGCCGTAATAATAAGACAGAACGGTAATCTGATATGCATTATTCGTTGGGAAGGTGTAGGAGGTCGACGGTGCAGGAGTCGGTGCACTAGTTTCAGTTATTGTCCACCTCTGAAGCATATTATTTTCATCAAAATTATTAACAATTACATTCGAACCACTTCCAGTGCCAGTTGAAGTAAGAACCAGATCCGGATTTGAACTTAATCTAAGAACATAGCTTCCGTCACTATACTGATAAGGAGTGAAATTCTGTGCTGGATTATCATTATGTATATAGATGTCTACATTACAGCCAGCCTTTAAAGCCCCAGCAGTGGAATTACCGGTTCTCATAACATCCAGCACTTTATCAGGCGCACATTGAGCTATGAAGCTAGTTGTTCCATCCGAATGATTCTCTGCCCTCCACTTCTGGGCATTTGTGTCATTATTTTCCCAAACCTGAACATTGGTTCCATTCTTATCTATGCCACCATTTACATCAAGGCATACATTCGTCCCTCGTAAAGTAATCTTATATACTGTATCTCTAAGGTTAACTTTTACAAGCGTTTCTTTTACAGTTACCTGTGCACTATCCATTGCTCCATTTGTTGCTCTTGCAGTAATCGTTACTGTTCCTTTTGCTACTCCATAGATTTTTCCACTTGCATCAACAGTTGCAACTCCTGTATTACTGCTCTGCCAGGATATTTGTTTATCAGTAGCATCAGCAGGCGTTATACTTGCATTAAGAGCTACCGACGTATTCACATCAATTGTAATAATTTTCTGGCTTAAAGTAACAGCACTTACAGCAATTGTTTTTGTTTTAATTGTCACCATACAGGAAGCAAAAAGCTTATTATTCCATGCTGCTGTAATTGTTACACTACCCACAGCTTTTGCTGTGACTTTACCTGTATAATCAACATCAGCAAGAGTTGTATTACTACTGCTCCAGGTTATATTCTGATCTATGGCATTAGTCGGGTTAATCGTTGCTGATAAGCGTATGCTCTCACCTACTGTTAGCGTTGCTGTATCATAATCCATTACTATGCTGGACACTTCAACATAGTCAGAACTTACCTCTACCAAACATTCATCATATTCTCCATTTGTAAGAGAAGCTTTAATCACTGCCGATCCTTCTTTTATTGCTTTGATATTACCCTTAGAATCAACGGATACTACTTTACTATTACTGCTTTCCCACAAAACTTTCATTCCCTCTGCTTCTATCGGAGTAATATCAGCGGTCAGTTTCTCGGTATCTCCAATTGTTAGATTAAGTGTTTCTTCTGATAATTCAATCCACGCTTCTTCCTTCCCATCATTCGTAATTGTAACCGTACAGCCGTCTGTCAGACCGTTTACGGTTTCAACTGTGATAATCGCGGATCCTTCATTCATTGGGAATAGATTCCCCTCATCATCCACACTCACAACATCCTCATCATCGGAATACCAGGTTAATTCAGCATCAGCTTCAGAAGCTGGCATGATACTTACTTGGAGGGTATATTCGTCCTCCAAATCCAAAGTAATATCATCCTCTATTATATTGACATCAGTTGGCCCGCTTTCTTTTACGGTAACTTTACACATCGCCTTCTTGCCATTACTGGTTTTAGCGGTTATGATAGTCCGCCCTGCCCCGACAGCAATCACTTTACCTGTAGAAGTAACGGTTGCTATTTCTTTGTCATTCGAAGACCATTTTACCTTCTTGTTTGCTGTATTACTGGGTGACACAGTCGCTTTCAGCGCTTGTGACTCTCCAACCTCGAGGGTAATTGCTTTTTTATTTAAGGTAATCTTTTTAGCATTGACGGTTGTAGCTGCCAGTGCTGTTTGAAATGACTGTGATAGCAGAAATGACACAATAAGTAAAAACACTACAAATTTCATAAATGAACGTCTTGACCTGTACATCTGATATCCTCCTTGTTTATTAGAATTTAATAATACTGTTCAAACAAGTTCACATTATTTCTTATGTTATTTTACTGTTATCGTACAAGTCGCTTTTTTGCCATTATGAGTTACCACTGTTATCTTTGCAGTTCCTTTTTTAATTGCAGTAATATTTCCTCTTGAATCAACCTTTACCACTGATGAGTTGCTGCTGGAATAAGTATACTTTGAGGAATAACTGTCGGAGGCAACGGATGCCTTTAGGCTATACTGGTCTTTTACTTTTAGGGTTAACTTCGTAGGCTTTAATATCACAGCAGTGGGTGCCTTCTTCACAGTCAATACATAGGAAGCAGAAAGTCCATTATATGTAGTTGCATATATTGTTACTTTACCTGTTTTCTTAGGAGTGACTTTACCGCTGGCACTTACTGCAGCTATTGACGAGTCTGATGATTTATAAGTTACTGAAACATCCGTGCGGCTTCCGTCATCTACAACCGCCTTCTGCGTATAGCTTTGATCCTTCGATATGTCCTTTACATTATTGGTAAATATCAGTTTGTAGGGTGCCGCTCCAACAATAACGGTAATACTGCTTCTTAACCCGCTTGTGGTTGTGGCAATAATACTGACACTACCAGTATTATGTGCTGTAACCTCTCCCACATTATTCACTGATGCAATATTGCTGTCACTGGATTTCCAGGTAATAGCATCCGTTGTATCGATGGGACTAATGTTGTATTTCAATTGAATCGTCTGACCAACCAGAGCAGATACTTCTTTACCCTTAAAGGAAAATGATACGGCCGGATAGCTTTCCAGTTCTTCAAAAATGAACTTATTATCCGTAGCGTATTGAGCTGCAACAGAGCCTGCATAGCCTGCTATTACGGCACTGTCACTTCCGGTAATCAGCTCTTCACCAATTGAAGTAACACTATTGGGGATCTGTACTTTGAGGAGATTGGAACAGTCACCAAAGGTTTCTCCTCCACTCCAATAATAGGACTCAATTATTTCCACACTTTTTGGCAGGATAACTTCAATTAAGCTGTCACAATCATTAAACGCTCCCTTACCAATAACATTTAAACCATAGGACAAACTGACAGTAGTCAAATTAGCACAATGCTGGAAGCTAAATGGTCCAATCTCCTTTACCGATGCAGGAATTGCGATGCTGGTCAAAGAATCACACCCTAGAAATGCTGCCTCGTCAATATATTTGATACTATTGCCTAACTTTACTGTTCTCAATGCCTTATTGTCTATAAAGCACTCATTTGGTATTCTTGTAACTCCATTTCCGATTACAACCTTTTCCAGACTGTTACAATTTCCAAAGGTTTCACCTCCGCTCCAATAGTAAGAGTCAATAGTTACCACGCTATTGGGTATTATTATCTCTTTAAGACTACTGCAGTTGTTAAAGGCTCCCTTCCCAATTACATTTAAGCCCTCATTTAATGTTACTTTTATTAAATTATTACAATCTTGAAAAGCAAATGGCTTGATTTCTTTAACTGATTTCGGTATGTTAATGAATGTTAAGGAGTCACAATTATTAAAAGCAGCCTCGTCAATATACTGCACACTCTTACCAAGTGTAACCTCACTTAGCTTTGGGCAATCTCGAAAGCATTCATTTCCTATCCCTTGTACGGAATTACCTATGGTCACTTTAGTAAGAGCATCACAGCCCCCAAAGGTCTCTCCCCCAGACCAATAATAAGAATCTATTGTTGCAACACTGTTAGGT
>JAFACO010000557.1 GCA_023425485.1 Bacillota bacterium | reverse complement strand
ATTAATGCCACGGAAGCAATTTGTCCATTGGTTATCTTGGAACCCTCACGGTTAGGGAAGTTTCGTGTAGCATGACGAATACTAAATCCATTATTGGCAGGTACATCTCCTGCTCCAAAGCAAGGTCCACAGAAAGCAGTTCGAATAGTTGCTCCTGTTGCCATTAATTTCGCAATTGCACCGTTCTTCACTAATTCCATATAAATCGGTTGACTTGCAGGATATACGCTAAGGGAGAACTCATCGGAACCAATATATTTTCCTTCTAAAATATCTGCTGCATCGCAGATGTTTTCAAATCCACCGCCAGCACAACCAGCAATGGATCCCTGATCCACATATAATCTACCATTTCTAACCTTATTCTTTAAAGAATAGGTAACCTTACTTCCACCGAGGCTGATCAGTGCATTTTTCTCTACCTCATCCAAAACATCATATAGATTGGAGTTAAGTTCATCAATGGTATATACATTGCTTGGATGGAACGGCATTGCAATCATAGGTTTTATTTCAGATAAATCAACATATATCATACCATCATAATAAGCAATTGCTTTTGGTGAAATTTCTTTATAATCAGAAACCCTATGATGCTGCTCATAAAAATCTTTTACAGAAGAGTCCGTTACCCAGATAGAGGAAAGGCAGGTGGTCTCCGTAGTCATAACATCAACACCAATTCTAAAGTCTACACTAAGATTTTTGATACCATCACCCACGAATTCCATTACCTTATTATTTACATATCCATTTTTAAATACAGCACCAATAATTGCAAGTGCCACATCTTGAGGACCTACGCCCTTTCTTGGAGTTCCTGTCAGGTAAACAGCAACTACTTCCGGCATATTGATGTCATAGGTTTTATTTAACAACTGTTTTACAAGCTCGGGTCCGCCTTCACCCACTGCCATCGTTCCCAGAGCACCATAACGGGTATGGCTATCGGAACCGAGTACCATTTTTCCACCGCTTGCCAGAACTTCTCTGGCATATTGATGAATTACCGCCTGATGAGGAGGAACATAAATTCCACCATATTTTTTGGCACAGGACAGACCGAACATATGATCATCTTCATTAATGGTACCGCCAACGGCACAAAGACTGTTATGGCAATTTGTTAGTACATAGGGCACGGGGAATTGCTCCAGACCACTCGCTCTTGCAGTTTGAATGATACCTACAAAGGTAATATCATGGGAGGTCAATTTATCAAACTTTATTTTAAGTTTCTTCTTGTCTCCTCCAACATTATGGTCCTGTAAAATTTCATAAGCCATTGTACCTTGCTTTGCTTCCTCAATGGAAGGTTCCTGACCAGTCTTAGCTAATACCGCAGAGGCTGCCAAAGCATCATCTTCAATTATTTGTGTACCATTTAATAAGTAAATGCCTTTATCATATAATTTTATCATTTGGTCCTCCATCTATCCAAGTAGTGCATCCTGTATTAATAAACTGCGCTTTCGCTGATATCAATTGTATACTCTTCGTTACAATCTACAGCTGTAGATTTAAATATTCCGTTAGATGCTTTGATCTTCATGGTTAAAAGGTTAGGATCCTCTGTCGGTTCAAAGGTAATTGTAATATTTCCATCAAAATTACTATTGAAAAAGCCTGCAGTAGTATTAATTTCTTCGGTATTTTCCAATTTAAAGTTAAGATTCATATTGGAAGCTGTATTAAATAAATTTAATGTTTCTAACTTTTTAGTGAACTTGCTATTGGCTTCAATGGTTTCAGTTTCAATTCCAGCTGTGTCTAAGCCATCAAAGAAAGTCACTCCAGAAAACGATACCTTCATAAAGTTTAGGTCATAATCCGTATTGTTTTTTATAGTCCATCTGCCAAAACTACTTTCCACGATCATTAAAACAATAACTAATACAAAGATAACTGCAGCTACAACACAAGTTCCAATGATTCTTCCCCTACTATTAAAAAAACTTTTGCTTAAGGATTTTGATGCTTTTTTATTTTTCATAAATACCTCCATTATTGATTTCCAATTTACACACATTGTTTATGATAATATCGCGCATAAAAATAATCAAGTCCTATTTTGTCATTTTCTATCTCAATCTATGTTAAAACTGGAATAGATAACATATTTCTAGTCTTTGAAATAAACATAAAATGCATAAAGCGCATAAAAATACAACGATGGCAGCTCTAATGCAGCTATCGTTGTATTTTAGCATTTTCATTATTTTAATAAATATACCTATTCTATACAATTCTCGACGTATTACTTATAAATAGGAAAGCACCTTGCTTAATATTATTACTCTGTGTAAGTACCTACCTGTTAATATTTCCGAGTCCATAATTTTAAAATCTGATCAATGCAAAATTTAAAGTCGATTTTTAATATATCTTGGGTGGTGTAGATGGGTATCTCCTTATAAAGCTGATCTTCTATATAATAACTCGCTTTTCCTACCGCTGTATCAGCAAGAACTGGTGCAGAAAGCTTTTCCGGTACATCATAGATTACTTTAATATCCTCATCTTCTCGAAGTAATAATTTGAGATCACCTTCAATTTTAAGATTTTCAAATCTCTGCTGGCCCTCTTCTACATAGACTGGTTCAAATTCTTTTTTCTCAAATATCTGTTTGTTTTTATAATTATCCACTCCATATTCCATTAATTCCGAAGTATCACTCCATTTTAAGGATTTACTTGGCGGCCAGCCACAGCCTAACACGACGGATACCAAGGTTTTCCCTTCTCTTTTTACAGCTCCAACAAAACAATAACCTGCATCATTGGTAAACCCAGTCTTAACCCCTATTGCTCCATCCATCATATATAGAAACTTATTCTTATTGGTTACCGTGAAAGTTCGCTTATTATTAATTTCGTGAAAACTATGAGAGGCGGTATTTGTTATTGCTAGAAAGGTCTTTTGCTTGATGGCATAACTTGCTATCACAGCTAAATCTCTGGCAGTTGTATAATGTCCCTCTGCGTCTAAACCATTCGGTGTAACAAAATTAGTATTCTCACAGCCTAATTCTCTGGCCTTATCGTTCATCATGGTCGCAAAACCCTCCACACTGCCACCAACTGCTTCTGCTATGGCTACAGCCACGTCATTATGACTTTCCAACATAAGCGAATACAATAAGTCCTTAAGATAATACTGTTCTCCTTTTTTTACATTAAGCTGAACATCGGGCATTGTTTGCGCGTAGGAGGATATGGTTACCACTGTGTCCAGCTTTGCATTTTCCAGTGCGACAATGCAAGTCATAATTTTCGTGGTACTTGCCATAGCCATTTTCTTATAGCCGTTTTCTTCATATAGAACACGGTTATTATCTGCATCAAGCAACAAGGATGAAAGCGCATGAAGAGTTAGATTTGGTATCACGACTCTTTCTGTGGAGGAATTGGATTTCTTGGTTTCCTCTCCTTCCTCCATTAATCCGCCTTCCGGTTGGTTGCTATAATCCTGTGCTTTTAATAATTCATTATACTGCTCATTTTCTTTTGCTACCTTCTCATTTTCTTCTACCATTTTTTGCTCAAGCTGGAGGGAATGAAGACCTGTTGAACTAAGAAGTGAATCATAATGTTCTTTTAGACTTTTATAACTAAAGAAGGAAGCAATGGCTAATAAAACCACACATATTACTATTTTAATATAATCTTTTTTCAAGACAATCACCTGAACTTATCCTTACTCTAAATTTATTGTAAGAATACCAGAATATTCATATAAATTTGAACAAAGTGTCAGTTTTGCTGACACTTTCATGCCTAAACAAATTTAAAAGTAATTCCATACATGAAAAACAAAAAATTATATTAATAATGGGAAAATCAACACTTAATAAAATTTATGTAAAATGAAATTTATGACGGAAATCATCTCTAATTTGCAATACAAAATTCACTTTACTATGGTTTTTATTCATTGTATAATTAATCAATAAAAGTTTTCATCCTTACTAAATTATTAAGTGAAACTGCCGAATAATAACAGGATTTGAGCAACTCATAAAAAGGGGATTTAAAATGTCTGAAGATAAATTTTCACAAAATGAAAACAGCAATAGGAACGACTTAGAAACTGAAAACAGCAAAGAAACTAATCAAGATTTGGACACTAGCCTTTCGTCTGAATTAGAAAATGGCAAAGCAGAAATTATAGATAATGACCAATCTGAAACTGTTGAAAATGACATAGTAGAGAATGTTGAAAATGATGATGCAAAGACAGCAGATAAACCAGCACCCTCATCAAATAAATTCAAAAAAAATCTATCTAAAATATTACAAATTGTATGTTTAATCGGATTTCTTGTATTTACTGGACTTTTTATCAATGAAGTAGTTATCCAACCAATCCGTATAAAAAAATCCATCGAGTTAACAAGAGATCTTTATCACAAGCCTACGGAAGCACCTATTGCTACTACTGCACCTGTTGTGACTGCTGCAGTAACTCCGGTTGCAGAAGCTACGCCTACGCCAGATCCAAATCGTGATTCACAGGGTCGTTTACTTCAATTTAAGGATTTACTGGATACTAATGAGGATGTGAAAGGTTGGATCACTATTCCAGATACCAACATAGATTACGTAGTAACACAGTCCTCCGATAAAGATGACCCAGACTACTATCTTGATAAAGATATAAAAGGCGATTACAGTAAAGCAGGTACGCTCTACATTGACCCGAGATCCTCTGTAGAAGACAATACCAAAAATCTTGTAATCCATGGTCATAATATGGTATCCACTAAGGAAAAGATGTTCCACTTCTTATTGGAATATAATAAAGTAAGTTACTATAAGGAACATCCGGTGATTAACTTTGATACCATTTATGATACCGCTAAATGGAAAATATTCGCGGTGGTTGTTACCAATGGTTCTTCCGAAAAAGAACCTCTATTTGAGTATCGTACCTCAAAATTTAAGGATTCCTCCGAATTTCTGAATTTTGTATATCAACTTCGTATTCGCTCCGTTCTTAACCTTGATATGGTAGACGTAAACGAAAATGATGAACTTTTAACCCTATCCACCTGCTCCTATGAACTAGATAATTATCGTACCGTAATTATTGCGAGAAAAGTTCGCGAAGGAGAAGATCCAGGTGTGGATGTTGAAAAGGCAGCCAAAAATGAAACTCCGCTATTCCCAGAATCCTACTACTATCGTAAAGGCGGTAAGGCACCAGAAGTCGCTGCAACCTTTGAAGAAGCATTAGATGCAGGTGAGATCAACTGGTATACTGCTCCTGCTAAATAATAAAATCAACTGACTAAGATCAATAAAAGAAAGACAAATCGTTCCACTTGTCAAGAAAAAGAGGTTGTTGCAGTTTTCATCTGCGACAACCTCTTGTACTATATAAGTGTAGATATAAGCCTTAGAAATAAGATTTATGTTTGCACATATTTTTTATTCTTGACAGTTTATACAAGAGAAGGTTACACCAATCCCTTAATTAAACTGTCCTGCTAAAGTGCTTTAATCTGATTCTGTAGTTGGCTTAGTCCGATCAATTCCAATTATGTGCAGTCGAAAATCAATAATAGCCAGACTGCCAACTCCTCTTACTACACTGTTATTATATTCTGTCTGCGTAACAACAAGCTGCTCGTTTTCGAGTGATAGTACATAGTCATATATCCCACGATCGGAAACTTCATAATGAATATCATTCGCATAATCATAGATAATAATTCGGGTATCAATCATTCCCGATCCGAAACTGATTGTTGCACAGAACTCTGGAAGATCGTCACCGTTCAAATCAGCCAGATAGACGTTCCAAACAGGCATACCAAAAATCAATTCCTTCTCTCCGTCCTGGTCTGTTGCAGTAACCTTGCCCGCCGTCCAGCTAAACATTACATCTGGAAACTCATCCAGCATCAAATCGTAAGTAGATGTCCAGGACAATTGATCATCCTGGTAAAAGTTCACCCATTCTCGAGGATGAAAATCGGATATTGGTGTAATTGAATTAGATACGGATACATACCTTGCTCCCTCGTCTGCAAATAGTGGCACATTAGCAGACTTAAATACTATGGTATTATCATCAATAACCTCAAATCTAGCAATGATACTTTCGTCATTCACTCCAAAAAAACCTTCTGATTTTTCTGTTTGAATACTTGCATATATTAACAATTCATCCTCCACAAAGGAATAAGTACATTTCGGTAATAGGTAACTGCTGATTAGCGGCGTTTTGAGCCATGCAGTTCCATCACTATATAGATTTACGAATAACATACGTGCCATTCGTTCCTTGTCAGTTGGGTTTTCCAGCGTATATGTTTTCATTGGCGTTTCACTTGGCATTGATAAGTCAAGGATCTCCTGCTTGGCAGCACTCTTATCAATGGTAAACTCCGCCCAAATAGTCTGTTTTACAGGCGTTCCACCTTCAATTTCTAAATAATTTATATCGGTGATTATTCTATATTGACCTTCGTCAAGTTTTGTGTTGAACATTTCAGGTGTTATGCTATAGTTAAAACTCATCCCATCTTCTATTTGAAACGTAATATCTTCAAATTCCACCCCATCAGCAAACGGAACTATCTCCCACTCATCACCAACTTGCTTTACAAGTGTAAAATAGTTACCACAGGTCAAACCCTGTAAGTTCTGATTGTTCATTAACTGGGCAACTATTGAATAATATTCAGGATTGTATGGAGTGTCATTAATTTGGAAAAAAATTTGTTTAAAATTCTCGTTTGGAAAGGTGTACACTTCCATGCCAGATACATTAATTACTTTACCTTCCCTGTTCACAGCAAATCCAATGCTTAAGGCAGCCATTACCACTACGGATATGACAATAATCACTCTTGATTTCTTTTTGAAATTCAATATATTCTTTATTCGTTCCTTTATACCACCTTCACCAAATGCAAGGGGACTACTGTTAACTAAATTCCGCCCAGTTGCCAACGATATGAGGGACCTCGAATAATCCTTTTTTATTTCACTGCCCATCTCTTTTAACACACGTTCATCGCAGGACATTTCCATATCAGCTCCCATCAGTAGAAATGCTACCCATGCCAATGGATTAAACCAATGTAAACATATTGCAAAATAAGCTACAAATTTTACGATGTGATCATGTCGTTTGATATGAACTTGTTCGTGTAATAGGATATAACTTCGTTCCTTTGCTGATAAGTCAGCAGGCAAATAAATCCGTGGGTGAAAAATCCCAAGTACAAACGGCGATTTTATGTTTTGAGCTTCGTAGATATTCCCTTCTAAATGTTTTGCAGCTTTCATTTTTCTCTTGAGAATAAAGAAGGATGCCACGCCATAAAGAAGCATTATGAAAACACCAACAAGCCACACCTGCCCACCGATAGTAATCCAAATTTG
>JAFACO010000408.1 GCA_023425485.1 Bacillota bacterium | reverse complement strand
CTTAATGGTAGACCATGTAGAATTAAACGGTAAAACCTTGGGTGTAGTGGGTTATGGAAATATTGCAAAAGAAACAATCAAAGTGGCACAAGCACTGGGAATGAAGATTTTAGTATCCACCAGAACCCCCAAAGCAGCTGAAGAGGAAATTCACTTTACAACTTTAGAAGAACTTTTTAAGCAAAGCGACTTTATATCTCTCAATTGCCCATTAAACGAATCCACCAGGCATATGATAAATAAAGAAACCTTGTCCATGATGAAACCAACTGCCTATTTAATCAACACTGCAAGGGGAGCACTTATTGATGAACAAGCATTGACTTATGCCTTACAAAATAATGTCATTGCAGGTGCAGGATTAGATGTGCAGGAAGTAGAACCCTTAGATGATGCGAGTCCATTGTATACCATGGATAATGTTATCCTAACTCCACACATGGGATGGCGGGGATTAGAAACCAGACAACGTTTAGTATCCTTAATCCAGAAAAATATTAATGCTTTTTCGAAAGGACAGCCTATTAATAGAGTAGACTAGATAAATGCATTATCAAATTACACTTCCTAAATTATTTTTGCAACTCCATATTCCTTATAACTACAATGAAATGCCCCTATAGTGGTGCGAAGCGCCGTTATAGGGGCATTTTTTTGACACAATAACCCACTCTTTGATACGCTCAATGAAGGGTAAGCGTATCAGCGGCATGAGAATAACAGTTACCAACTTCTCTGACCAGTTTAGCAAGTCCTATACGAAAATCCTTGTTTAAAAGCGCTTTTCGGTCAGCATCAAAGAAATAGCCCCCTTGGAAATCTACAAGTCTTTTAAGTGCCTCTTCTTCTTTTTTATAAGCTTGTTTCAGATCTGCAATCAGAACTTTCATATCAGGGCAATATTCTAAAGCAAGGTTAAGATATTCTTGTATATAATACATATTTGTACCAACAGAGACCATGCAACTACCATAAGTATCCAAAGGACCCAATAACATGTCTTCATTTAAAAAATATTCGTCACACAATAATGACTCCGCCCATTGTTCAAACGCATTTTTTCCAAAATATACATTATCTGCAGTTGCCATTGTAGCCCACATTGGTATGTTTAAAATTGACAAGCGTATACTTTCTGCAATATTAGGTATTTTTTCTTTTTTATGTAGAAATATTAAGGCCTCAGAATAATCAAGACCGTTTTTCTTTGAAAAATAATTTTCCGACCTTACTAAATCCGTTGGAATATCCTCTTTGATTTCATCTGTAAATTGTGACCAGCCAATTAAAACCTCACCGTTTTCATCATACCCACAGATAATCGAACAAATAGGTGGTCCAACTACTCCAAACGTTAAAACAGGTATTCCTTTATCTATAGAATCAACTATTTTTTGCGTACATTCCCGTTTCGTTCTTTTTATATCAGCCTTATAATAATATTCGTAAGAATATCCGCAAGCTTCAAAGGCTGCTTTAATCGGTAATTGAGTGTCCCTACTTACATTGGAATAAGCATCATTATATTGCCATTTTGGTTCAAGCCATATCTGTGAAAACAAATCTCCTGTTATTCCTGCAAAAAAAAGAAAATTCATTTCTTTTTTTTCATTGAGTACACCCATTACTGATTGCATACAACTGGGGAACATATAATTTTCAGCTGTGTTTTCGTACAATTTTGCTACATTAGGAATCAGTCTTCTAGACATAGCAAAGCCTCCCTTTACATTAATTTGAATTGTGAGAGGGCAAAAACATTTGAGACAATTATGGACGGAACTTACCTCCGAAGGAGTGATACCATGAAAACGAATAAATGCCTTTGTAAAGCTTTCCGGAGTTTCATATCCATATTTTAAAGCAATATCAATTACTTTACTTTTTGAGATTAATAACTCTTCCCCTGCAAGAGACAGTCTTCTATTTCGCAGGTATTCACTTATGGAAAAACCCGTAACTATACGAAACACTTTATTGAAATAATCGCAGGATGAATTCACATGGTTTGCCACGTCATTCATATTGATATCTTCCAACAAATTCATTTCCATATAATTTATCGCTTCTTGAGTATCTTTAATCCAATCCATTTAGCCACCTCACAGCATAATTATAGTGAACCATCTGCTAATTTTCCTGTCTTTTTCCGGTTTTATTTGTCCTTAAGAGAGTTAATTAAACATGTAAAGCATAGCCAAGAACTGATATATTGGCATATGTGCTGTTTATGAAACTAAGATACCACCATGATAACAGATAATCTCCTTGGCATTATAGGACTTAATTTTTTGAAGTGATTCCTCTGCTTTTATGATATCTAATGTATATAGTGGATTAGCAATTACCAGCTTATCCTTCTCCAGTGCTGCTGCATCCCCTGTAATCATAACTTTTTTCTCGTTAACAAAGATTGATATATGACCTGGTGTATGCCCCGGCGTCTCAAGGATGGTACAACCTCCGCACCAATCAAGGATATCTCCATCTTTTACTTCTAAATCCACTGCAACAGGCTGAACATTTTTCAGTATATTACAGAACTGCAACCCAAATTGCTTTTGCTCTTCCGGTAAAGTCACCTGTAATGCTTCTGCCTGTTCCAATCGAAGTGATTTCAATTTACCTGAAATATAAGGTGCTTCCTCTTTACTCGCGACAATCTGAATCTGTGGATATTCTTGTTTTAGTGCAAATGCAGAACCCATATGGTCATGGTCTTGATGTGTAATTAAAACATGGGTTAAATCAGCACAATTAAGATTACTTTCTACCATCGCCTGTTTAATTGCTGGTAAAAAACCTGTATAACCGCAGTCAATTAGAATCATATTCTGATTATCAACTAATACAACTGGGTGGATTATATCCTCAACTTCACCAAATTTGAAGTATATATCTAAAACAATAATTTTATTCATCACTCTATCTCCTACTATGTTTTTATCATCATATAACTATAAATTATCATATCTGTGAAAGGATAACTGCCATTTCCTCCGGCGGTAATAGTACATCTTTCGTCGCCCAGGTGATCATTACATTCCAATAACCCCCGATTCTATAGGTAAATGCATACTCTAATGGGACATTTAGAGTATCCCCGTCAACCAGCAATTCATAGTGTTGTCTTGTGAAATTCTCAAACTGTTGAAAAACAAAATCACTTAACCCACATTTTTTAATGTTCCTAATAAAATATAAATGCCGACTCCAGAATTCAAAGAAAATCTTAGCTGCAGTATATTTAGTTGTCTCTTCCGCCGTCGCATACATCTTCATATATTCTTCACCAAGTAGCCTGGTATATTGTTTTAATACATCATACTTAGAATCAAAATTACGGTAAAATGTACGACGATCCAACTCTGCTTTTTGACAAATCTGTGATACAGTGATTTTATCATATTCCGTTATCTCCATCAATTCCAACAATGCGCTCATAATCCATTGTTGTGATCGTTGCGCTGTTGGATTAATACTTTGAAGCATTTTGTATCCTCCTATATGTTATCCGCCACAATATTAACACATTTGTAGCACTTACTTTACCCCTATTGCTCTTTTACATATACAATATTATACTATATAAAACAAACCGCTACAAGCGTAGCGGTTTAATCTATAAACACTATATAGGGGGACCTTCTTTTGGTAAGACTAATAAAAATTGTTGGTGTATTAGGTTTTATACTTTGTCTAATGATTATGTATTTTTCCAATCATGGAATTCGTGGTATTCAAAAATATGACCATTCCTTTCGGCTGCTGGATATGCGTTTTCATTACAATGGCAAGCTGGTGTATCAAACCTTTGAGCAAATCAGTAGTGAAGGACGAATAGCTTATCAAAAGTATCTTGCGTTGGATTTTATCTTTATAGTATTCTTTTTAGTTACTATGATAATCCTTACCGAAGTTGCAATTGCGTCCCTTCATGTTAGAACTTTTCTTTATATCCTTTGCGGATTGAGAGCCATGTTTGATGTAATTGAAAACATATTACTTTTAAATATGCTTGGACGATATCCTGTATTTAATGAGAACCTGGCTGCCTTATGCTCCTGGTTTACAACCTTTAAATTTATTATGCTTTACATCTGGTTACTATCTATAGCATGTAATGCTATTATTAACCACATAAAATCACTTAGTTGATCTATATCATAATCAAAAAGCCTGAACTACTTTTAATCCGACTCATACTTATTTGACCGATACATATTCATTACCTTCAATATAAAATCTCCAAGGGTAGTCCTTGGCTTCCTCTGCATAGTCTATCCCTACCCGTTTTGTTGTAACAACACTAAAGTTTTGACTTTTACTTTCCTCAACATAGATATCATTGCCACACAAATCTATGCCGTTGTGGCTCCTATCTAAGGATAATGCTCCACATAACTTCCCGGGTCCATTTGTTAGACCTCTGCACTGACTTTTAGCCAACTCATTGAATGGCTTTCCAAATCTCCTTTGTGCCATCCACTCAGTCCCTTCCAGTGGTTCAACTGCCCTAATTAAAACCGCCTGCGGAATTTCTTTTTCATTCGTTACTATATTAAAACAGCAATACATGCCATAGATTAGAAATATATAAGAAAATCCTGGACTTCCATACATAACTTCCACTCTAGATGTTCTTCTGCCACCGTAGGAATGAGCAGCTTTATCTTCTACACCCATATAAGCTTCTGTTTCTATAATCTTAGCTGTAATTCTTTGCCCGTCAATTTCGTGTACCAACACCTTTCCCAGAAGTTCTTTGGCTACTACGATTGAGTCCCTGTTATAAAATTCCCTCTCCAATTTTTTCACTGTGTGCCTCCTTATCAGTTATCTATATCTGTCCTGATTTTCTTGTTAATAACCATTCAACCCTGCCAACTCCTGCCAGGAAATATCAGGATGTGTATACCGCTTCCTATTTTGGGTTTTATCCTTGTAGTTGATAGCTTTTGCCGGACAATGATGAATACAGGCTAAACATTGTTCACAGTGATGCTTAAAATATGGCTTTCTGTCTTGGTCATAATCAATGTTGCTTACTGGACATACTTTTTGACAGATACCGCAATGAATACACGCGGAAGAAACATTAAAATGTTTATCCATATGCGGAACAAAACGGGAAAAACTCCTATTAATAATATGATCCAATGGTTTGATTTTTAATTCTGTCAGAGTAGTAATTCTTTTATTTATGTTGCCGATAACTGACTCTAAATCAACGGCCGATTGTCGTGTTTCCTCTTCTACGGTATCACTCATGTTATACATAATGACATAGTTTGAAAACATATCAAGTTTTTCAGCGTAATTTAGCGTAATCTCTTTTCTCTTTAATAAATTGTACAATTGAGCTGTCGCATTGCCCGCAGCAACAATACTTCCACAGGTCGCAACTGCAAAAAAGTAGGCATTCTTATTATTTCTAATATCTAAATGTAAAATAAAATCCTGAACTTTTGAAGGGATTCCTCGAAAATAAGTCGGATAGATAAAACCAACTGCATCGTAATCCTCTGTTAGGGTATATTCCTTATGACAGCCCATTGATACAATTTCACAGTTTTTCAATTCTTCTGCGATTTTCTTTGCCGCCCATAAGCTGTTACCTGTTCCTGAAAAGACAAAAATAATGTTTTTACTCATACCATATACTCCTATATCATTTAGAATTACTTGCTTATATGAAAAATACCCCCATTACCAAATTCAAATTTTCCTCCTGCCTCTATCTCAAAATGTTTCTTTGCAATTCCCAAATCAATAAGATCTGCTCCATAGTCATCAGCAATTTGCGCACTTAGGAGGTTCTTGTCATACTTAAACATTGCTTTTTGTGTATTTTTGGCACTTGGAGCAAGTAATACCGACCTCATCCCGTCTTGTATCCATTGAGGCAAAGGTTGGTCACTTACGATTCTTTCTTCCAGGGTTTTTACTTTTCTATGCGTAATTGAGCGCATCATCTTTTCTTTAAAAGTGGTCCCTGCTACTTTACCAACCACAATGACACAAGCCAATTCTTCGTTATCATCAATAATGAATTCATCCTTATCAAAAGTTCCTCCGACCCAGCAGGTTCCTAAGCCCAGATCTGTTATATCCAGCACCAAATCTTCTCCGTAATACCCTATCTTCTCCTTGAAATTTATATCCTCATTATTTCCTTTCATCAATATAACGGAACGAACA
>JAFACO010000403.1 GCA_023425485.1 Bacillota bacterium | reverse complement strand
TCAAAGCATATTGCCAAATCTGGTTTAATCACTCTCGTTGTCACAATTGCTCCCCTAGCACCTACTTCTTCTTGAGAAGCAAATCCTGATACGATGTCAACCTTAAGCTCCTCATTAGCAAGAACTCTCAACGTACTAATTGCTCCAGCACAACCAAGGCGATTATCAAATGCTTTTCCTATTATAATTCCCTGTTTGTCATTATACTCAAAATCAGCACAGGGAACTACAGGTTCTCCAATTCTTAACTTATAATCATTTACTGCTTCTTCAAATGAGCTGGCACCTACATCCACAAAGAAATGATTCATCTCCAGATCTGCCTTTTTATCAGCTTCACTCATATAATGCGGCGGTTTACTTCCGACAATTCCGCTTATATACTCACCGTCTGAATTTCTTACCCATACCTTATGTGCTGGGATATTATAAGGTACCCAGCTGCCAATCGGTATAATTTGAAGAGTTCCGTTTGACTTAATCGCCTGAATCATAAACCCAACTTCATCACTATGGGAATCAAGTTGAACTATGGGACGATTTCCTGTATTACCATTTCGATAAACATACAAATTACGAAGACTATCCTCTTTAATTACTCCGAGTCCCTCTGAGTAGCTACGTATAATCTTAACAACCTCATCCTCAAACCCAGAAATGCCTTTTGCCCCGGAAAGTTCTTCAATCATTTTAATTTCCGTTTTTTTATCCAATAAAGACATAATTACCTCCCTGTAAATTTTGTATGATAATTAATTCTGCGCAGTAACTAACTACGCCTCATATAATTGCCAGCAATCCACAATAACCCTTAATTATAGTTATGATTTGAGCGTCAAAAGCCTTATTAAACTTTTATGGATGAATATGACTGTATATATATCCAGATGGCGCAGACCGGCATCTTTGAACTTCCTTTTTCAGGCAATCAAAGATGGTAAGGCAAGTCCAGATGGATATATATTCAGGCTTATTCATCTTACAAAAAATTTATTTGCTTTTGACGTTCAAATTTTATTCCTCGCTGGTCATCAATCCAAACACAATATTACTGCAGCGTTCCAATTCGTCCACATGTGAGTACTCATTTACGGAATGAACCTTATTCATACCACAGGATAATACAATTCCAGTTACTGAATTTCTTAAGAAATTGTTGTTATCACTACCTCCAAAGGTTTGAATCAGATTAACCTTATATTCAAGCTCACTACATACCTTCTCAAATCTTTGAATAACTGGATGTGAGGTTGGAACCTCATAAGCGATACATCCAAAGGAAGTGGTATAGGATAGGGTTGCACCGTACTTTTCAGCTGCAGCTTCAAATACCTTGTTAATCTTTTCTGCCTGTATAAGTGCTTTCTCGTGGCTTAAGCTTCTTACTTCTCCTTGTACTGTACAGAATTCCGGCACAATATTTCTACCTTTGCCTCCTTGTATGGTACCGACATTAACCGTTGTTTCTTCATCAATTCGTCCCTGCTGCAGCTGCGCAATTGCCTCTGCTGCGACCTTAATGGCATGAATTCCCTCTTCTGGTGCAAATCCGGCGTGAGCAGCTTTTCCTGTGAGATCAGCAGTGAAGGCTACCAAGGTCGGTGCTTTAATTGCAGCAGTACCAACCGGTCCATCCAGATCCAGCACATAGGCTTCTTTTGCCTTAATTGCACTGAAGTCATATACCTCACTGCCTTTGATATAAACCTCTTCTGCAATGGTAAATAAAACTTCAATACTTCTATGTGCTAACCCCTGTTCCTTAATTGAGCGAATTGCTTCCAGAATGGATGCTACTCCAGATAAATCATCCGCACCAAGCACTGTTGTTCCATCGCTGGTAATCGTCCCATCTTCTCTTATAATTGCTCTTTTATTAATTCCAGGTACAACGGTATCCATATGTGAGGAAAAAAGTAACGGATCACCCTTTAGTTCTCCTTCTAAATAGCCATAGACATTACCACAGTTTCCTTGATAAATTTCGCCTGATTGGTCCTCACTTACCTGAAACCCCAGATCTTCTAGCTTTTTCTTCAGCACATCCGCCATTTCTCTTTCCCCAAATGATACGGAATCAATCGCCACCAAATCGCAAAACTCATTTACCAGCCTATCTTTATTTATCATAGCTCCTCCCTGTTTTCTGTTACTATTTCTATTATAAGCCTAGTTTCTTGATATTATCTTTAATCACCGCTACAGAAGCCTCAAGTTTCTTCTGCTCTGCTTCCTCTAAATGCAGCTCTACAACATCCACAACCCCATACCGATTGAGAATAGCCGGAACGCCTATGAACGCATCCGTTATACCATATTCCCCTTCCAGTAAGGTTGAAACTGGTGCTGCTCTGTATACATCTCGAAGCACTGCTCTAATAATTCCTGTTGCTATTGTAGCAATTCCGTATTGTGTATTTCCCTTTTTATTTAACACGTCAAATCCAGCTTTTCTGGTTTGATCTTCCAACTGTGCCAAATCAATAGACGAATATTCTGGATTGTCCTTTATAATCTCACGCAGGTTTTTACCGCCTGCTCTAGCAATACTCCAAGGAACAAATAAAGAATCACCATGTTCTCCAAGGGCAAGGGCTTCTACATTTCTTGGATCGATGCTTAAGGTCTGACCAATTAACTGCTTTAACCTTGAGGTCTCAATAGCAGTACCTGTTCCAATAATCTGATTCTTTGGAAGTCCTGATAATTGATATACCATATATGAAATGATATCTACAGGATTGGTTACCACAACAAAAATCCCATCAAATCCGCTTGCCATAACCTGTGGAACAATGGAACGAACTATACTTGCGGATTTATCCATCATCTGTATTCTATTTTGCTCACCACTATAAGGTGCAGAGGCAGTGAGTACCACTATATCAGCATCCTTGCAATCTGCGTAGGTTCCAGCTTCAACTTTTACATTTCTGCCAAAATACTCAATACCATGTTTAATATCATTTGCTTCTCCGATTGCTTTTGTTTCATTCATATCAATTAAAACGATTTCTGCACATACTTCCTGAACCACCAAACTAAACGCAACTGTTGCACCTACTTGACCTGCTCCGATAATTACAACTTTATCTCTACTAATTTCCATTTGATTCTCCCTTTCTAATACAGGATTCTTCTTCCTGCTCAATTTCATTTATCATTTTTAATATATCTATAGATAGCAACAGCAAAGAATATCCATGTGAATTCTTTGCCGCCATTGTCAAGAATTATATTGTATTTGTATCTTCTGAATTATAAAACAATATTCCCAGCGTATTGGGACCACAATGACTGGAAACCACTCCGCCTGCTCTGGTAATACATATTTCCTTAAAATAGCTTAGCTTTTCTAAACTTTCATAAGTTTCTTTTAATATTGCATCATCGATACCAGAATGAGTGATAAAAACTCTGGTCGGATCTGCTTTCATCAATTGGTCTTTTAAATCCTTAAAATAGCTGCGCACCACTGCCTGCTGCTTGCCTCTATATTTTTTTGCAACTCCCATTTTACCTTGTTGCACACCAATCATAGGCTTTAACTTTAAGGCATTTCCTACTAATGCCGTTACTGAACTACATCGTCCTCCCCTATGTAAATAGGTTAGGGTATCAATGACAAAAGATGCTCTAACTTCACTACGCTTCGCCTCAAGCTCATAGACAATTTCTTCAACTGGCATTCCATTTTGCGCATACTCCGCTGCACGTAAAACCTGTAACCCAATACCTGTAGATAAATTTTGTGAATTTATTACCCATATCTTATTATAGGATAGTTCTTCAGCAACCATACGTACACTTTGACAAGTAACAGACATATCCTCGGAAATGCCAAAAAAGATAATATCCTCCTGTGCTTTTACAAATGGTTGTAGAACTTCTATGAGATAACCCATGCTGGGAGCTGCTGTCTTTGGAGTAGCATTGTTTTTATCTGCCCACTCATAAATCTCATCCGGAGTAATCTCTATCCCATCTAGAAAGCTTTTCATATCTAAGACAATATTAAGCGGAACGATCGTTATGTCGAACCTACGAATTAGTTCCTCTGACAAATCACATGTACTATCTGCGATTATTCTAACTTTCGGCATTACATTTCCTCCTAATAATTAGTACAAAGTTCTATCCATATTCTACTCTTTGAACACAACTTTGTAAATATCATAAATTAAGGAGCTCATGGTAAGTGAGCTCCTTAACTATATGATCGAATGCGCTAACATTCGCTCTCTACTATAATAACTTACAAAGCAATTTGCCTTTTACTGTAATTATTCAGAGAAAAGTGCTGTGGACAGATAACGCTCACCTGTATCAGGAAGAATAACAACAATTTTCTTACCTTTATTTTCAGGACGTTTTGCTACTTCAGTTGCTGCCCATAAAGCTGCACCAGAGGAAATACCTACAAGTAGACCTTCTGCCTTTGATAATTCTCTTCCAGTTGCAAATGCATCTTCATTCTTAACCTTTACAATTTCGTCAAAAACTGCTGTATTTAATACCTGTGGTACGAAACCAGCACCAATACCTTGAATCTTATGTGGGCCTGCTTTACCTTCGCTAAGTATTGGCGAATCAAAAGGCTCTACTGCTACGATTTTAAGATTAGGATTTTTAGATTTAAGGAATTCTCCAGCACCAGTAATTGTTCCACCTGTACCAATACCTGCAACGAAGATATCAACCTCGCCGTCTGTATCTTCCCAAATCTCTGGACCAGTGGTTGCTTTATGAACTGCCGGATTTGCAGGATTGTCAAACTGACCAGGAATAAAGGAGTTAGGGATTTCTTCTGCAAGTTCATTTGCTCTTGCAATTGCACCCTTCATACCCTTTGCACCTTCGGTAAGAACAAGCTCAGCACCGTATGCTTTCAAAAGATTTCTTCTTTCAATACTCATTGTCTCTGGCATAGTAAGAATTAAACGATAACCTCTAGCTGCAGCAACGGAAGCTAAACCAATTCCTGTATTACCACTGGTTGGTTCAATAATAACAGTATCTGCATTTATCTTACCTTTTGCTTCTGCATCATCAATCATTGCTTTTGCAATTCTGTCTTTTACACTACCTGCTGGGTTATAATATTCAAGCTTTGCAATAACAGCTGCCTCTAACTGATTCTTCTTCTGATAGTTTGATAATTCCAAGAGTGGGGTTTTACCCACGAGTTCTGTTAAACTCTTATAAATCTTTGCCATATGATATCCTCCATTTTATTTTTCTTTATATGTCATATATGATTACTATGTTTAGTAATATCTTATTACAGTCATTGGTAAATGTCAACACCTTTTTGAACATTTTTTGCTAACCTATTAAAATAGTATGATTTAGCTACATTCCTTGATAAATCTAGCATTTCACCTTTCTCCTTCTTTGATAAGCTATTGACAATATCGTCCAAATCACTTATTATAAAATACATATTAATATAGTATGAAAAGATGGTTAGTGGGAGTAAAAATCCTTTCTCACATAATATACCCAAAGTAGCACTTTTCATTAGAATGGAGGATTAATTTGAGAATTTCAGCAAAAAGCCGTTATGCACTCGCGGCAACCATCCACATGGCTGGGTCAGGCAATAAGAACGAATATATCACTCTGATTAGTATCTCTGAAAAGCTTGATATTTCTAAAATATATTTGGAACAGGTATTTTCCCTATTAAAGCGCGGAGGTATCGTTAACTCCATTAAGGGATCGCAGGGAGGCTATCAGTTAGCAAAGGATATTAAAAATATCACCGCCTATGATATCTTGTCTTCTGTGGAAACCTCCTTATTTGAACATACGGAAGAAACAATTAAGGAAAAAGCTCCTGAAATTGAAGCTGCTGTTCGGGAAGCGCTCTATGAACCACTTGACGGCGTTGTGAAAGCTATGTTACAAAAAGTTACCCTTTATGACTTGGTGTCTGAAACAGAGAAGCATAAATCAGATCACAATTTAATGTTCTTTATTTAGACTGTAGCAAACATTAATTTTTTACTTTTATATTTCTAATGATATATGTTATTACCCCGGGTGCGTTCGTGTTAACAAAGCAAACTTAGTTGATACGAATGCATCTTCGCGTAAATAGAAGAAAGAGTGTTGCCTATAATTGATTATGGATAACACTCTTTCTTATTTATATTATGCAGAATACATGTGTAGTATTCATTTTAGCTTTATTATGTTTATAGTAACTTTAGGGTCTAGATAAAGTACTCTATATTCTCCATCGTAATACGTGTTGTAGTATTATATAACAGTACACATTCACGCCCTTCTTTTTTTCCAAGTGCATAATGTCCTGAACCTTCATCGTTAAGTATATGATGCTTAACTTTACGATTCATTCTTGTTGGCTGGTCTTTTACCATAATAATCCCCTCATCCGTAAATGGTTTAATTCTATAGTAAGGATCAAATAAATATATATATTCTTTATCAATGCCAGTCAATAACACATAATGCCAACAGCCCAGCATAACACGTGCAACTACCACGCCGCCCTGCCCCAGGCATACTGCAATCTTACTATTTTCACTGATTTGAATTTCTTCCCCCTGCAGAACCTCTGCTTCAATTGGCCACTTTTTCACCTTACCAAATTGATTAAGCCAATTGGAGAGAAACATCATGGCCATTCCTGTAGTACCACTTTTATATGCTTCTCCCTTTTTATTATAACTGTCCAAACTATAAAGCATTATGCTTTTGATAACATCTGGAGAAATATCTTTTCTATGAAATAAATAATTAACTGCATTTAGCATCGAGGTTGGTCCGCAGTCATATTCAGTTGATTGATAGGCTAATGGATTCTTCATATAGCACCTCACTTGTCAATTTATTGCATTATTACATATAATACATATCTGTTTAATATATTATGGTGGTTTTCGTATTTTGTCAACTTGTATTCAATTGGTAACTATGAATATCTGGGGAACATGTTTTCGACAAAAACTAAGAAATACTACCTTATAGATATTACAACAATTTTTGAGATTTTACCACAGAAAATAACTGTTACCTGCACTTTTTGTATTTTTTACTTATGATGCTTGAAAATTAAAAACCGTTATATTATAATTCTATAAATTATACTTATAAGGTATGAATAGTATTATTTTAGTTCCACCCTCAAACAAGTCTGATTACTCCACTCCCCTGCCTGGTTTCAAGAAGTTTCAGGTAATATTGTTGGTTTTGGTATAATGTATAAAGATTGTTTTGTAATCACTAGGAAAGAAGGTTAATTACATGAAATATCATTTTAACACAAAATGCATCCATGGTAACAATGAAAAGAGAACTACCGATAATACTGGAGCAATCAGTTTTCCTATCTATCAAAGTGCAACCTTTGCCCATCCAGATGTAGGACAAAGTACAGGCTATGACTATTCCAGATCACAGAACCCAACCAGAGAACAGCTTGAAAAAGTTGTGGCTTCTTTAGAAGGAGGCGTGGAAGCAGTTGCGTTTTCTTCGGGTATGGCTGCAATGAATGCTCTCATGGAATTATTCCAACCCGGTGACCATATTATCGCTACCAACGACTTATACGGTGGTACTATTCGTCTTTTTAACGCAATAAATTCAAAAAACGGAATCCAGGTCGACTATTTGGATACTAATGATGCTGATCAAATCATATCTCATATTAATAGTAATACGAAAGCAATCTATGTAGAGACACCAACAAATCCAATGATGAATGTTACTGATTTGCATCAGGCGGCTAAAATCGCAAAGGAACATGGTTTACTCTTTATTGTTGACAATACCTTCCTCACTCCTTATTTCCAACATCCCATTACAATCGGTGCTGATATCATAATGCACAGTGGAACCAAATATCTTGGTGGACATAATGATACTCTTGCTGGTTTTTTGGTGCTGGCAAATGCAGAATTAGCTGAAAAGATACGTTATATCAGCAAAACCACAGGTGCCGGGCTTCCAGCTTTTGATAGTTGGTTAATCTTAAGAGGTATCAAGACCCTCGCTATACGTATGGAACAACAGCAAAAGAATGCTGTTATTATCGCTGACTGGCTTACAAAGCAGGACAAGGTGGAGACTGTCTATTATATCGGTTTACCTTCTCACCCTGGATATGAAATAAATAAGAAGCAATCCTCCGGTTATGGCAGTATGATATCCTTCCATACAGATTGTGAAGCAACTGCCGTAAAACTGTTACAAAAAGTACAGGTAATTCAGTATGCTGAAAGTCTTGGCGGAGTTGAAAGCCTTATGACTTATCCTATGCTACAGACGCATGCGGATTTATCCGAGCAGGAAAGAGAAGAAAAAGGAATTAACAATAGATTACTTCGCCTTTCTGTGGGAATTGAGGATATTCAGGATTTATTACAGGATTTAGAACAAGCTTTTCTAGACTAATTACACTGGAATAAGTCATCTCATATTTGTAACGTTATCTCACCTTACTTTAAGCGTAAACCTATCTCATAACAGATTGGAGTCATCTAATGGTATATGATTTTAATAATATAATTGATCGAAAAAATACAAATTCTATTAAATATGATTTTGCAGTGGAACGTGGTAAACCCTCTGACATTTTGCCTCTTTGGGTAGCAGATATGGATTTTCAAGCTCCTAAAGAAGTTTTAAGTGCTATCCAAAATGCCGTTGCCCATGGAATCTTTGGCTACAGTGATGTAAAGAAAGACTATTTTGAAGTAGTACATGAATGGTTCTACAAGCACTTTAAATGGGATATCGAAGAACAGTGGTTGGTAAAAACACCTGGTGTTGTATTTGCATTAACCTTGGCAATCCGTGCCTTCACCCAGGAAGGTGATGGTGTATTAATTCAACGTCCCGTTTACTACCCCTTTTCTGAATCCATCTTAGCAAATAAACGCCGTATTGTTGTAAATCCCCTTATTTATGAGGACGGGGCATATAAAATGGATTTTGAGGATTTTGAAAAAAAGATAATTGAAGAAAAGATAAAACTCTTCATTTTGTGCAATCCGCAAAATCCAGTTGGTCGTGTATGGTCAAAGGACGAATTAATCCAGCTCGGAGAAATCTGTATAAAACATAAGGTTCTTGTTGTCTCAGATGAGATCCACTGTGACTTTACTTATCCCGGTTATCAACATCATGTTTTCGCCAGTTTGTCAGAGGAATTTGCTGATAATTCCATTGTATGCACCGCACCTAGTAAAACATTTAATTTAGCTGGATTACAAGTTTCAAATATATTTATTAAGAATGATACCATTCGCAGCAAATATAGGAAGGAACTAAAATCCAGTGGTTACAGCCAGTGTAACACACTTGGACTCGTAGCCAGCAAGGCAGCGTATGAATACGGAGAAACTTGGTTAAATGAGTTAAAAGAATATCTATTAGAAAATCTTAATTATGTTAGAAACTTTATACAAACTAATCTGCCAAAGGTTAAATTAATTGAGCCCGAGGGAACCTATTTAGTATGGCTGGACTTTAACGAATTGGGCTTAGATAGAAAACAGATGGAGCAGCTGATTGTTCATTCTGCAAAGCTATGGCTTGATGCCGGTCATATCTTCGGCCCGGAAGGAGAAGGTTTTGAACGAATTAATATTGCTTGTCCAAGAGAGATTATAAAACAAGCCTTGGAACAGCTGAAGATAGCTGTTGATGAACTATAATAATTTAATGCAAAACAACGTCAACTTACGGACGTTGTTTTTTATTATTTTTCAACAAAGATAAACTTATCATTATTTTCGTAAATATTTATTTATTATTTCGTTAAGATTTACCTATCCTTATTTCAATAGATTTACTTATCCTTATTTCATTAAGAAAGAATAATACAAAATAGTTATAAGTATCTGCATGTACTGTCTTATGTTTATTTGCTATTCTGTACTTATGTATATTAACGGAGTTATGGCACTGATACCGTTCATACATAGTTACAGCTAGCAAAAGGATGCTGAAAGAGAGGCACATATGAATGACAAATTAAATTCTTTACTAAAGGAAGTCTTTCCAGCGTCAAGCTATGAGATAACAGCAGATTTTCAAAAAGATGGATTGACCAATCAAAATTACAAGGTAAATGTTGATCATAGTGAGTATATCGTCCGTTTGGCACGAAAGAATTCCTATGAATTAGGGATAGACAGACAAGCAGAATATGCTGCAATGAAAGCAGCAGCTGATATAGGGGTCGGAGCAGATATCGTCTATTTTTCCATACAAACAGGTAATATGATTACCCGTTATATTAACGGCGCAAAGTGGGAGGATAAGGACACAGCTCTTCCCGAAAATCTAAAGCGAATAGCAGATGTTATGAAACGGATTCACAAACTTCCAGCTATTTCATTTTCCTTTTCTCCCTATAAAGATATTTACAACAGAATAGATTTTGCTCATAAAAATAATCTTGAATTACCTGAAGACATTGAAAATTTGGTATTTAAAATGGAGCATATTCAAAAGGAACGACAGCAAAAACAAGGCTCCTACTTAGGGTTGTGTCATAATGACCCCTTTCCCAATAACTTTTTGGATACTTCTACTCTTAGACTGATCGATTGGGAATACAGTGGTATGGGTGATATATTTTTTGATTTGGCAATTATCTGTATACCCTATACCAAAGAACAGAAAGAAGAGTTTCTTATCCATTATTTTGGAGAATGTGATACGGAAAAACTTGCAGGCTTGGAGCAAATGGCATATGTAGTCACACTATGGAATGCTCTGTGGGCAGTGCTGCAGAGGAAACTGTCTGATGGTGATGCTGACTATAAAGGAATTGCAGACTACCTTTTTTCGGTTGCAAGGAATACGCCTTAATATTACTAACCTATCTGAGGCACAAAGTGGGCTATGAGTCCTCTCGCATATAAATACTTCCAATGCGCTGTTTTATTCCGTTCGCGCAACTGCACAGCATTAACCCAAAGAGCCAATATAACAGAACTTCGGAAGAATTTATCTTGTTATGTAAATAAACAGAGTGTTAATTACGTATGGCAGGCTCGAACATAAGGTTCGCTCTTGCCACGAGGAATTAACACTCTGATCTTTATCCTACTTCTTTATTCTACTTCGTTATTTCTTTATATTTTTCTACAGTAATCTTACACTTTACCTTCGAATATCATTTTAAATATAAGTCTATTTCAAAACCCTTCTTTGTAAACAAAGGTATTACCTCAAGAGGTGCCGCTACTTTTATAGTTTGTCCGCCTTCTACTTCTTCTCCTGTGCGGGCATTTACCCAGGTTACACCTGCTGGCAGATAGACATTTCTTTCTCTGATCCCTTCTTCCATAACTGGTGCCACAAGTATTTCAGAACCAAACATATATTGATTGGTTTGCTGCCAGCACTCTTTATCCTCCGGGAATTCAAAGAACATTGTTCTCATAAGCGGATGACCTTTTACATGCGCTTCTTCCATGAGTCTTCTGGTATATGGGCGAAGACGTTCTCTCATAAACAAGTATTTGGACATTATCTCATAATTTTCTTCCCCATAGCTCCAAACCTCATTATCCTGACCGGAGGAAAATTGTCTCACATTGTTTCTAAATTCCTCTTTCAGTGGATGGAACGGAGGGCGTTCGCCGTGTAATCTTGTAACCGGACAGAAAACTGCCCATTCAAACCAGCGGATTAATAGTTCCTGGAACTTCTCATCCGTAATGTCACCGCCGATAAAACCTCCAATGTCAGTTGTCCACCAGGGGATACCTGCAAGACCAACATTTAAGCCTGCCTGAAGCTGCTCTCTTAACGAACGGAAGGAGGAATGGATGTCTCCTGACCATACC
>JAFACO010000373.1 GCA_023425485.1 Bacillota bacterium | reverse complement strand
GTTGTGATGTGCACATATTTTATGAAGATTGTATCCTGCAGGCTGCAGGTTTTTGATGTAAGAAATTACTTCCTGTAAACTTGAAAAGGGAAATGTCACTATCTAAGTGGCAAATCCCTTTTTGTTATAGGTATATGTTTAAAACAAGGAGCACTGAATAATCAAATCATCTTCTCGAAGTACCTCTAGCAAAGCTTCTGGATGTAGAGGACGGCTATAAATATATCCCTGAACTATATCACAATGCTTTAATCTTAATAGAGCTAACTGCTCCTCATGTTCAACGCCTTCAGCCACAACCTTAATATCCAGGCTATGTGCTAATTGTATAATGGATTCAGCAATACAGGAATCTTTGTGATTAAAGCAAATATTATCGACAAAGGACTTATCAATCTTTAAGGTATCAATTGGCATTTTAGTAAGATAATTTAGTGAGGAGTAGCCCGTACCAAAATCATCCAGCGAGATACGAACACCAAGTTCCTGAAGACTATGCAGTAGTTTAGTGGCATCCATTAAGGAAGATACTAAAGTGCTTTCGGTAATTTCAAGCTCCAAATATTGCGGAGGTAACATGGTCTCGGTCAATATTTCGGATAATAGGGGAACAAAACCTGGTCGATTGATTTGAACGGAAGAAATATTAATCGATACTGGTCTTGGGGTAATGCCTAAGTCAATAATTTTCTTGTTAAAGAGACACACCTCACGAATTAACCAGGAGCTCAACTCGATGATTAAGCCGCTTTCCTCTGCAATAGGTATAAACTCAACCGGTGATATATTACCCAGACGCTCGCTTCGGATTCTCATAAGCGCTTCATAGCCGATTACGTTATTAGTGCTGATTTCCATTAAAGGCTGATACTGTATGTAGATTTCTTTGTTCTCAATGGCATTGCGAAGAACTTCTATAATGATTGTATTTCGATTCAATTCTTCTTCCATCGTCTTATCAAACAAAGTAAATTTGTTTTTACCAGTATCCTTTGATTTATACATGGCTATATCGGCATTTTTAATAAGAGCATTTGGCAATAAACCATTCTCTGGGAAGATGGAGATACCGATGCTCATAGAGACATAGACAATCTCACCATCTAAATCAAGTGGATTCTTACACTGTTCAATAATCTGACCTGCAAAGGTAACTGCTTCAGCAGGAGTAACATTTTCTTTAAATATTAAGAACTCATCGCCACCTGCTCTTGCCAGCATGCCATCAAAACCAATGATGGAGGACAGCAGCTGTGTGGATTTTATAAGTAGAGCATCACCGTATTCATGACCTAAGGTGTCATTAATTGTCTTAAAGTTATCCAAGTCTACAAAATAAACAGCATGCATATTATTGTCTGTGGAAGATGCCAGAACGGCATTGACATATTCAAGAAAGGCAAGCTTATTAGGAAGACTGGTCAAAGTATCATGATATGCAAGATACTCTATATGATCATAATTCGTACGAAGCTGCTCTTCATTCAATAATAACTCTTCATGCATCGATTCTAAATCATCATAATTTGTCTTAATAATATGTAACATCTTATTAAAATTCTTTGATAATTCACCAAGTTCATTATTACTTTTAATATTAGACTGCACGGTTAGGTTACCATCGGAGGCGGTTCGCATTGCATCTCTTAAGGCAATGATTGGTGCAGAGAAATTCTTTGAAAAGATATCAGCAAAAAATAAAATAATAATAAAGGAGGTAATGATAACTACTGCAAATAATATTAATAAAAACCTTGTAATTTCAGTAATCTCTGAAACATCCTGTTTTAACATAAGTGTCCAGTTAAGACCGGGAAGTACACTATACCCAAACACCTGTTTTTGACCATCAAAGTAATATTCAAAGGCCCCATTGTCTTCAATGTTACCAAGATTATATTCACTTATAATATGAGCTAATCGGTCGGAGCTTATTGTGGTACCAATTAATTGCATATTAGGATGATAAATTATTTTACCGTTCTGGTCTAGAAGAATGCTATCACCGGATTCGCCAATGGATATCGAATTTAAAAAGCCATATAGAAAGGAAATATCAATGGTATTGATAACACAGCCTATAATAGATTTGGTTTCTGGATCAACAATTGGAGATCCAATATCCAAAGTGTAGTGAATTTCGTCATCAATTAAGAGAGGTTTAATTCCGTCGATGCCGACTGAGGTCGACTTTGTTGAAAAAATATAATCTATCGTAATATTGGATTTTACATCATTTTCAATGATTGATGCATCAGAGCTAGCAACAATTTCATTGTTGGCATCGTAAACAGAAATACGAATACAATTATCATAACTTTCACACCGGGATTGTAATAAGGAAACTACAGCATCATGGTCAACTTGGCGCAAAGCCTTACCTTCCATTGCAGCATCAATAAGTTCATCCTGAATGGAGATGAGATATAGTTCACGTACCTGGGCTTGTATCTTAGCTTCTAGGCCGCTGACGCAATTCTCGGCGGTTTGCTTAAGATTGCCAGTATTGATAGAAAGCATCTTATCAGTAAGAAAAATAAGGGCAATAAGAGAAACAAGGATTAGTGGTATCATGGAGGATGTAATAAGCAATATGTGTAGGGATTTTCTAATAGACATAAGTCAATAACCTCCGACATTAGTGAACATTTCCAAGACAAACAATAGCTGTTAATATTTTACCAATTATATCATAAATATGCAATGCAATTTATAAATTAAGGTATTTCATGCAAATTCTACATCAATTTCTTGTCTATAATTCACAAATTCATATTTCCTTCGCAAATAAATCTGAAAAAAAGACAATCTATTGCTATTAAAATATAATTTATAATCATGAATTATTTCTTAAATACATAGATTTTAGTTGAAATGAGGGGCTTTTAAGGGTATACTTTAAATGTTATAAATGGGGCAAGACATTTTATGGAATTGTCTCATCATAGACGTTAACAGCGTGAGAAAGCAGGATATATTAAACATGTATAAATTGATTGCAGAGGATGGCAGTGCCAAAAGCGGCGAATTTACTACTGTCCATGGAACAATACAGACCCCGGTATTTATGAATGTTGGTACGACAGCCGCAATCAAAGGAGCGGTGTCCACAGCTGATCTTCAGGAAATAGGTACCCAGGTTGAATTATCGAATACCTATCACCTTCATGTTAGACCCGGTGATAAAATTGTAAAGCAA
>JAFACO010000225.1 GCA_023425485.1 Bacillota bacterium | reverse complement strand
GCCCTGGTGTTATAATGATATCACCTTTGCTGGGTTCTAATTGTCCGTTCATTATTTTCAAAAACGTGGACTTACCGGCACCATTAGCACCAATTAATCCGTAGCAGTTTCCTTCTGTAAACTTAATGTTTACATCCTCAAACAATGCTCGCTTTCCTAATCTTAATGTAATATTACTAGCCTGAATCATGTAAAACCTACCTCCTGGTTACTTACCGAATATGATGCAACAGCCTGCTGTTCATCGAATCTAATTATAAATAATCGCCATTTCTATTGTATCGTATATTACTGATTTTGCAAGTGAATTTTATTTTGTCGACAAAAAGTAAAAATTTAGTCGATATTTAGAAAATTTACTTTGAAAATGGTAGAAAATGATTTATAATACTAATAAATAGTAATTCGGATGATGGCTAGGAGGGAATGAATGACGGGGAGTTTAAAACATTGTGGGCGAATTTTATTTTTTTTAATATTATTTTTATTCTGCTTACCTCTGAAAGCAGTAGCAGCTGAACAAGTTGAGACAAAGAATGTTTTAATACTGAATTCATACCATCAAGGGCTTGAATGGACCAGCGGACAAGTGGATGGTATTAAGGAAACTCTATGTGATTGTGAAAGTAGTAACAATCTATTTATCGAGTACATGGATTGGAAGAATTACCCCACGGACGAGAATAGACAAAGATTATATGAATATTATAAGTTCAAATATGAGAATAAACCAATTGATATAATTATAACTACAGATGATGCGGCTCTCGAGTTTGCCACCGAATATCGAAAGGAGATATTTTCTGATGCTCCTATCGTTTTTTCTGGTATAAATCAGGATGGCGTTATAAGACTTGCAGAGAATACAGAAAGAGTTACAGGTGTAACAGAAGTAATTGATCCAACAGGTACAATTGAATTAATCTACAAAATAAACCCTTCAGTTAAATATCTATATGTTCTTTATGACAATACGGAAAGTGGCTTAACCACAGGAGAAATTATCAGTGAAACGGTTGCAGCTAAGTTTCCAAATCTAACAATAATCCCAATGAACAAGCTTGAGTATAGTTCGGTTCTTAAAACTGTTAGTCAATTAGATACCGATTGTGCTGTTATGGTGACAACCTATTCACAAGATGTGACTGGAAAAGTCATCGAGATGGATTATGTAAATCAGAATGTTGGTGCAGAAAGTTCCGTACCGGTATATCATCTTTATGATTTTGGACTGGATAATGGATCACTTGGGGGAGTTCTACTAAGTGGAAATAAGCAAGGGACCTATGCAGCTGAAATGGCACTACAGATTTTAGAAGGTGCAGATATAGAGAATATGCCTATCATACAGCCGGCATCTACAGTAGCAGTGGTTGATTTTGAGCAGATGGAACGCTTTGGTATTAACAAAGATCTCATACCGGATAACATAGAAATAATCAATAAACCATTTTCCTTTTATGAGACCTACAAAGAATATGTAATAGTAACAATAGCAGTAATAAGTATATTGGTATGTTTTATCAGTGTTTTACTTATTTATATAAGAATTATTCAAAGAATGAAGAAAAAACTTGCCGAAAGCCACGAGGAACTGACACAGCTTTACGAGGAGCTAACCGCCTCTGAAGAAGAGATGAGGCAGCAATATGATGAAATATTATTAATAAATGAGAAAATAAGAATTGGTGAAGAAAAACTGACCTTTCTGGCATATCACGATATGTTGACAGCTTTACCAAATAAGCTTTCAATGTATGAAAAAGCACCGTACATATTAACTCCAGAGCGTGAGAAAGTAGGCTTACTTTTTGTTGATATTGATAATTTCAAAAATGTAAATGATACTTTAGGACATGCAATCGGGGATAAATTAATTAAAAAGGTTAGCGCCAGGTTAAAGAAATTATTTGGTGATGATGACACCATCTATCACTTGAGCGGGGACGAATTTATCATTATCAAGCAAGAGATAAGTGATGTTGAGCAGGCACAGGAATTAGCTAATGCAATTTTAAAGGAGTTTAACAAGGAATTTAAAATTAATGGAAGTGTTTTGCGCATCAGTGTTAGTATTGGAATTGCGTTATACCCGGATCATGGAATGGAGCTGGATCAATTATTAAAATATGCTGACCTTGCCATGTATAAGGCAAAGGGTGATGGCAAAAAGAACTTTATTATCTACGACTCCTTAATGAATGAAGAATTCATGGAGCGAATGAGCCTTGAAAAACATCTTCTAAATGCCATGGAGAATAATGAATTTGAACTTTATTATCAACCGCAAATGGATATTGATAGTGGTAGAATTACCGGCTTTGAAGCTTTGCTTCGATGGACCAATCCCGAACTTGGAAGAGTTTCTCCGCTAAGATTTATTAAGGTTGCAGAAGAGACACGCTATATAATTCCGCTTGGGACCTGGGTTTTAAGATCGGCTTGTATTTTCCTTAAAAAGCTTGTTGAAGCAGGATATTCAGACTTCACCATTTCAGTTAACATCTCTGTGATCCAACTTTTACAAAGTGGCTTTTGTGATATCGTATTGGGAATATTAAACGAGCTGGAGCTAGAGCCCAAGAATTTGGAGCTTGAAATTACAGAGACAGTATTAATGGAATCTGTAGAGCAAATAAAGGATGAATTAAAGAGATTACATGATATTAATATTAAAATAGCACTTGATGATTTTGGTAAGGGTTATTCGTCTCTTAATTATTTAAGACAATTGCCAATCTCAACACTCAAGGTAGATAAATCCTTTGTGGACACCATTATTGATGATACACAGAATTGCCTGACTGGTAATATTGTTACACTGGGTAAAAGTATGGGAATGTGTGTCATTGCGGAAGGCGTTGAAGAACAAGAGCAATTGGAATACCTAAAGCAATATAACTGTGACAGAATTCAGGGTTACCTATTCAGTAAGCCGTTGCCAGAAAGTGAGGTTCTCACCTTATTAATGAGAGATAGTGGTGCTGAGGTTGCTGCCACTGACGAAGATGCATAGCAATATAACAAAAGGTTACTACTTAGCGGTAAAGTATCGCAGAGTAGTAACCCTTTTTCTTATATATTTAGAGTGTAAAAAGCCTTCTAAACTAAAGGAGATGAATATGACTGTATCTATATCCAGATGGCGCAGACCGGCATCTATTAATTACCTTTTTTAGGTAATTAATAGATGGTAAGGTAAGTCCAGATGGATATATATGTGGGCTTATTCATCTTATATAGACTGGATTGGCTTTTGACACTCTAATATTTGTAAACTGACTAAATCAAAGCAATCTCATCCAGACGTTCCATAATCGGAAGGTGTTGTGTACATAGTTCTTCGCATTGACCGCATTTAATACATTCCGCAGCCTTCTTTGAAGGTACTCTCCAATGATACATCAGACGATTTTGAATGCTATTTCCAAGAAGCTTTTCGTTATAAGAATCCATAAATTTAGGAATATCGATATCTTGTGGACAATATTTGCAATAACCACAGCCAGTGCAAAGTGTATTCAGTGCAAGGCCTTTCTGCTCGTATTCTTCATAGATTTCTGTAGCAGGTTTTTCTACCAAATTCTCCACTGCCTTAACTGCATCATCTACATGTTCCTTTGTAGTACAACCACATAGTGCTACCGTGATTTCCTTATGGGAAGCCACAAAGCGAAGTGCAGCTTGTGCTACCGTTAAATCTGTGCCCAGAGTCAGGTATTCAAACATCTTTGGATTGTTAGGAATTAAACCACCTCCAAGTGGATTCATAACAACAATACCCATTCCTTTTTCATGTGCCGCCAAAATGCCCGCCTGTCGGAAACGATAATTCAGAGCATTATAACCAATCAACATACCTTTAAAGGTATCCGTTTGAATTACTTGCTCCAATTGGTCACCCTGCATATGGGAGGAGAAGGTAATATTACGGATTAAACCATCTTTCTTTGCTTGTTCAAAGGAATGATACATAAGATCATATTGCTGGTGAAAAGACTCCATATCGAGTAAGCACCAGAGATAGTAGAAATCCAGGTAATCAACTTTAAGTCGCTGTAAGGTGGTCTCCAGTCTTTTTCGAAAGATATCAGGTGTAAATTGACCACCGATGGTACCCAGATTAACCTTAGAGGAAATGTAATAACTGTCTCTTGGTAATTGTGATAAAGCTAAGCCGGTGATTTCTTCGCTCTTATCATTACAATAAAATGGAGCAGAATCAAAAAAGTTAATACCATTCTCATGTGCATGCAAAACAACCTCTGCGCACTTGCTAAAATTGCCTGCTTTCACGTCTGCATCGTCATAACGCATGGTTCCCATGCCAATTGCGGAAACCTTCATATCTGTATTGCCGTACTGCTTGTAGTACATATGAATACCTCCTCCTACTTGAAATTAAAGTTATTTGTTATACCACCCTATACCCTCATAATTTCCATAAAATTTATTGTATCATTTCATAAAAAGAATAGCAATAGGGTTCAGTTCAGACAATAATAGAAGAATACAGTTCAGCCTGGCCCGGTCTATGATATGAGTTCAATAAATGTTTCCAAAATTATTTATCTAACTCATATGATTGTAGAATAGAAGCTGAACTGCAACATAGAAGAATATATATCGTTTGACTTTTAAATTTAGGTTAGATAGAATATTGATAGTCTTTACTATATAAGAAAATACGTCAGTTAAGTAAATGTATTTAAAATGAATAGTCGAATTATTTAATAATGAGGTTCTACAATAAAGCAATTTAATAATAGAATGGAAGGACTAAGGATATGAGTACTTTTGCATTAAAGTCATTGGCAATCATTGCAATGTTAATCGATCACATAGGAGCAGTTTTTATTTCACCATATACTCATCCGGAATTGCATCTTTTGTTTCGAGGAATCGGAAGACTTGCAATGCCTATTTTTGTTTTCCTGGTAGTTGAAGGGTACTATCACACGAGAAATGTAAAGAAGTATTTAAAAAGAATGGCTATTTTTGCATTAATATCGGAGATTCCCTTTGACTTGGCATTTTATTCTACTCATTATAAAACAAATATTTTGGATGACATAGCTCAAATATATCAAGGTGTTTTTAAATTAAATGAAGTTTGGGTGATATTAGGGAGATTATTTGAACATCAAAATGTATTCTTTACACTATTTTTAGGCTTACTTTTAATACACATGATAAATATGATTGAAAGACGGGTTCTGTTAAATCAAAGAACCTTACAAAAACTTTTGATTTGTAATATTCTGGAGGTAGTAATCACGGTACTGATATGTTTTACAGCAGTATTGCTTAAAACTGACTATGACTATAGAGGAATATTGATATTTTTAGTATTTTATATTTTCCGGGGTAAAAAAATTCTTACCTCGTTATATCTGTTCTTAATTACGGCAACATTATTAAGTAATATACCTGGATTTGTGAGTACAAGAAGCATATTCTATGTTATCAGTCTTTTTGCTAATTTTGCTATGATACCAATAGCTTTATATAATGGGAAAAAAGGAAAAGATGTAAAATACTTATTCTACATCTTTTACCCTGCACATTTGTTTATTATATTTTTAATATCAATTTATTTAAATGAACTATAGTGTTCTGATGAAGTTAAATTTGTATTGGACCTAACTTCCCTCGCATTATTTTCGCCGGAAGCATAGGGCTTTTCAGGAAAGTAATTCCTTGAATCCATTTGATGAACGCTGTTAATGGATGGAAAACGATAATAACTTTTCTTGGAAGGCTCAAAATACATGGCAACATCCTCCTTTTTTCTTTTATTGGGGTCAACGAGGGATTATATATTTATAAATGTTTATACTATATTGTTCTTCATAGACATCATATCTATACTAGAAAATAGCTATTGAATTTACATTTATTTCTTTTAAAATTTGACTTTTCTATGGAGGCAAGTATGATT
>JAFACO010000198.1 GCA_023425485.1 Bacillota bacterium | reverse complement strand
ATTATGAAGCAAGCAATATTGATGGAGCATCACCGTTTCGTCAATTCTTTAATATTACACTGCCATTGGTATCACCGACACTCTTCTTTGTGTCAGTAACAAGCATAATTACAGCATTGCAGGTGTTTGATGTAATTTATATGATGGTTGACGTTGCTAATCCGGCATACAACAGCACGGTTTCACTTGTTTATCTGTTTTACAATAATTCGTTTAAATACGCGAATAAGGGTTACGGTTCAGCTGTTGTCGTATTACTTCTGTCCATTATTATGCTTATTACATTCATACAGATGAAAGCGCAGAAAAAATGGGTTAATTATATGTAGGAGGACACCATGAAAACAAAGAAAATATATATAAAGATAATAGTACATGCTTTATTGATCCTTGGTGGGGTAGTCATGGTGTTTCCGTTTATATGGATGGTACTTACCTCATTAAAAACAGTGACAGAATCCACTTCAATGAATCCTTATATTTATTTTCCTACAAAAGCTCAATGGGGCAATTTTATAAAAGTATGGGAAAATAATGATTTCATACAGTTGTATTTTAATACATTTGTGATGATTGCTTTACGAGTTATATGTGCTGTCTTCTTTTCCGCAATGGCAGCATATGCCTTTTCGAGATTGGAGTTTCCGGGTAAGAGGTTTCTTTTTGGCATTGTGCTTTTTCAGATGATGGTTCCAGTTCAGATTTTTATTATACCCCAGTATTTAATGGTGAATTTTTTGAACTTGCAAAATACCATTTTAGCACTTTTATTTCCTGGACTAGTGAGTGCGTTTGGAACATTTCTTCTAAGGCAATTTTTTATGGGGCTTCCCAAGGAGCTGGAGGAATCAGCCAGACTGGATGGCTGTAAAATCTGGAAGTGTTTCTGGAAAATAATGCTTCCACTTACGAAATCAGGACTTGTTGCATTAGCAATCTTTACAGCACTTTTTGCTTTCAAAGATCTTATGTGGCCTTTAATTGTTAATACCAAATCAGATGCAGCAACCTTGTCATCAGCTCTAGCGAAGATTCAAAGTGCATATTCGGTAAAATATCCTGAACTTATGGCTGCATCCGTATTGGCTATACTGCCAATGTTATTAATTTATGCTTTATTTCAAAAGCAGCTTATTGAGGGAATTGCAACCAGTGGTGGCAAGCTATAGGAAGCACTATACATTTTAGTTTATGTACTTAGGAGGGTAATATTTTGGCAATTAAGTTTATGGCAGATGAAAATAGATTTCTGTTACTGACAAAGGAAGCGTCATATCAAATAAAAATTGGTCCATATGGCACACTGCTGCATCTATATTATGGAAAGAAAGTGGAAGGCAATCTTGACTATCTGATTCGTCTAAAGAATAGAAGTGTATGCGGGAATCCAAATGATGCAGGCACAGACCGTACCTTTTCAATGGATACGCAGTTACAGGAATATTCCACCTTTGGAATGGGAGATTATCGGTCTTCGTGCTTGGAGGTCATTAATCCTGATGGAAGTTGTGCAGTGGATTTAAGATATGATTCACATAAAATTATTGAGGGTAAATATAGTTTATCAAATTTACCAGCAGTTTATGAAACCGTGGATAATCCAATGCAGACACTTGTTATTACTTGTAAGGACACAGTGAATGACATAGAGGTGGACTTATATTACGGTGTGGTGGAAGCAAATGATGTTATAACACGTAGTGCGGTTATAAGAAATACGGGTACGAAGCCTTTTGAATTGACAAGAGCACTCTCTGTTTGCTTGGATTTTTCGGATAATTATTTTGATCTGATTCATTTTTACGGTAAGCATGAGATGGAGCGGGAGTATGAAAGAATTCCAGTTGGTCGTGCAAAGCTATCAGTGGGTAGTACACGTGGCGCTAGTAGTCATCAACATAATCCTTTTATTATTCTGGCAGATAATAATGCGACAGAAACGAAAGGAGAATGTTATGGGTTATCTCTAGCTTACAGCGGCAACTTTCTGTCGGAAGTAGAGGTCGACCAGATTGGTCAAACGAGAGTCGTTATGGGGATTCATCCAGCTTTCTTTCGATATGAAATTAAACCTGGTCAACAATTTGTTGCACCTGAAGTCATAATGAGCTATTCCTGCACCGGACTGCAAAAGCTTTCCCACAATTATCATAGGCTATATCGAAATAATTTGTGCCGAGGAAAATTCAAGGATATCCGTAGACCTATTTTAATTAACAACTGGGAAGCTACTTATTTTGATTTTAATACGGACAAGCTTGTGAATATTGCTGGAAGTGCAGCAGAGCTGGGCATCGAAATGCTGGTCATGGATGATGGGTGGTTTGGCAATAGAGTAAATGATGAAAAGGGCCTTGGAGATTGGGAGGTTAATACGGATAAACTGGGAACAACTCTAAAAGAGCTTGTCGATAGGGTTAATCATTTGGGGCTTAAGTTTGGAATTTGGTTTGAGCCGGAGATGGTGAACGAGGATAGCAACCTATTTCGTGAGCATTCTGACTGGTGCTTGCGAATTCCGAATAGGCCAGCCACGAGATGCCGGTATCAGTTAGTTCTTGATTTAACAAGACAGGATGTAAGAGAGTACATATATCAATCGATTTCCAGTATTCTGAACAGTGCTAATATTGAATATATCAAGTGGGATTTTAACAGGAGTATAGCGGAAGCCTGGTCTGCTATGAAGGAACAGCGTAATCAAGGACAGGTTTTTCATGATTATATTATAGGATTATATCAACTATTGGAACGGATTACTACGGATTATCCTAGGGTTCTGTTAGAAGGATGCTCTAGCGGAGGAGGCCGATTTGATGCCGGTATGCTTTATTATACACCGCAAATTTGGTGTTCTGATAATACAGATGCATATGATAGACTGAAAATTCAATACGGTACTTCTTTTGGATATCCTATTAGTACAGTCGGTAGTCATGTGTCTGCAGTTCCGAATCACCAGACAGGAAGAATAACCCCAATTCATACCAGAGGTATAGTGGCTATGTCAGGAACTTTTGGCTACGAACTAGATGTCAATCAACTGCCGGAAGAAGAGAGGGAACAGGTAAAACAACAGATTATAACCTACAAGAAAAATTATGACTTGATAGCGAACGGTGACTATTATCGATTATCTAATCCATATACGAACGAGGATTTTACTGCCTGGCAGTTTGTTTCTAGTGACAGGGGGAAAAGCCTTCTTAATGTTGTGTTTCATGCAAGTCGTCCAAATTCAAATTTTCACAGGGTTTTACTAAGAGGATTGGAGGAAAAAAGCATATACCGTGTCAATAATGATGGAAAGGAATACTCAGGCGAGGCACTTATGTATGCAGGAATGAATCTCCCTATCCCAATAGGAGACTATCAAGCTTATCAATTTGAAATTAGTAGGTGCTAAGTGAAATTGCATTAATATAAAATCGGCAGAACGAGGTAAGTAGAATCGTGCTGCCGATTTTTTGTAATAGTAACTAAATTGATTAATAGGGTAGTCCTAATATTTAATATAAATATTTATTTTGTGTATCCTTGTCAGAGGTTTCCAAGGTATCAGCTAAATTACGATAGTTAGTTGGATTTACACCATAAGTTTTTTTAAAACACTTTGAAAAGTTCAATGCATCGTCATAACCCACCTTACAGGCTATTTCATTAACTGCGAGGGTTGTATTCTTTAACATTATACTTGCTTGATTCATCCGATAATTTTGAATGTATTGTTGTGGCGACATGTTTAGAACACTTTTAAAGCAATTTGTTAAGTAGGATCGTGTTATACCGATATAATCTGCAATACCTTGAACCTTAATATTTTTGTGATAATTATGCTCAATATACTCAAGGGTATGCTCAACATATACTTGGTAAGAGTAATCATGAACCTCGTCCATCGACTCCTGACTTTGACATGCAAGAATTAGGGAAGAAATAAATTGATATAAATAACCTTCCCTTGCTAAGTCATTGGCATAAGTTAATTGACTTGAGTTTAGCATTCCGTCAACATATCCAATGAAAGGGTCGAAATTCTGAATGTGTAATGTATGATTATTACTGGTAAACCCTGCATGTTTTAGAGCGGTTTCAGCCTTCATACCATTAAAACCTACCCAAATATATGTCCAGGGGTCCTCCTTGCTGGCTGCATAATAGGTGGTAACATCAGGATATATAAGAAAAGCAGTATTCGGACCTATCTCATATGTTTTGTCCCCTACTTTATAAATACCTTTGCCACTTAATACAATATGCATTAAATATTCGGTTCGTTTTATAGGTCCATAGGCATGACCAGGACTACAGATTTGTGAACCACAATAGCATAAATATAAATCCAAAGAGGCTTTCTTTAAGTATTCCAAACACTTATAACGAGCAGAATTTGTATATTTGGTTGTTACCGGTATGTTATTCATATTCCTCCTATGTTAGTGATACTAATTAAGAAAGTTTTTATGCTAACTCAATATTGCAGTAAAGGTTATTTTGCGTTCTAATGTTGGCTCTCTATCGTGGTGTTTATAATTTATTGTAGCAAACTTTGTAGTAATTGTCCATGTTTGAGGTTGTTAAACTATAGTAAATATAATAATAGATTATATACTCTTGTTAAGATTCCTATTGTAGTTCACAAGCTGAAAAAAGTAAGCAAACCAAAAAATCTACTGGGTTAACTTCTTTCTGTTACGGTATATAATTCCGAATAAACCCACCACACCCCACATAAATTATACAAAAAGTATTAGGTGCGTTATGAAGATTAATTGGAAAGAACTACTTATTAGTATAGCAATTAGTTTAGGCGTTGGTGCGCTATCAGGTTTTTTAACAAGAAATAGTATGTCCGTATATCAGGAATTGGTCAAGCCGCCGCTGTCACCGCCGGGGTGGGTATTTCCTGTTGTATGGACAATTCTTTATGTGCTTATGGGTATTTCGGCATATCTGATTTATACCTCAGATTCAAAAGATAAGGATAAGGCTTTAAGTATCTACGCACTTCAACTAGTAGTTAATTTTTGCTGGTCTTTGGTATTCTTTAACAAACAGAACTACATATTAGCATTTCATATATTAGTTGCTCTATGGGTACTTATTGTTTATATGATTAAAACATTTCGAGAGATTAATCCTGTAGCTGCATATTTACAAATACCATATTTGCTATGGGTAACCTTTGCGGGATATTTGAACTTAACAATTTACCTGTTGAATAGATAGGTGGTATAATTATACATTTTATACCGGGAAAAATTGCTTTTATGCATAGATAAAATAGTTAGTTGAGTGGTTTAATTTACATGCTTGTGTTAAGTGCATATAAAAGGGGTATTTTTTTGTGCATAATGATGTAATTATAATGATAATACAATTATTTTTGTTCAATTAGAACAAGCAAAGCTCTTGACAAATTTCGTATATAAGATTAAAGTGTAAGTAGAAATACCTATATTTTGATAAAATGTAGTATTTTGTGACAAAGTAGAAATGATATTTTACAAATCTCTCATCCAATGGAACAATTAATGAATATATTTCAGTTTGGAGAGGGAAATTTTTTGCGTACTTTCATAAATTTTATGGAGGGACGTATGGGGGCAAAGGTTATAAATATTTATAACGTAAAGGTTTAAGAAACTATCTTAAAGGGAGGAATAACTCTTAATGAAACAAATGATTAACCGCTTATTAAAAAGTACAAGATCTCAGATGCTGCTTATTATTGCTTTAAATCTTGGTCTATCCCTGTTATTGCTGGTAATACGATTTATTAGCGCTGATGTTGCATCGGTTCTGCTTCCGATTGGCCTGATTATTATGATGGTTTCTATAGGGTATTTATTGTTTCTGTTTATCCGATTTTTCCGTTCCATTGATATTATTGATGAAAGTGCAGTAATGTTGTCACAAGGTAACCTTAATATTAATGATATCACCTCGGGTAAAACCAAAGGACTTGAGGTTCTTACCTCTGCAGTTGATGATATGAAACGTAATCTTCTTAGTTATATCGAGTCCACGAAAAGCAATGTAATCATTTTGTCCGATGCAGTTGATAAAGTAACCAAGAGCATCGACATGAGTTATAAAGGAAATGAGCAGATAGTAGCAAATATGACCTCCGTTGCTGAAAAAGCACAGGAGCAGTTAAAGAATGCGAAGGAGTCACTCGAAGGCATTGAGGCTGTAAGTAAAGGTGCTGCAAAAATCACCACCACCTTGGCTAGCCTGGATAGTTTCGTGGAGAATACGGTAAAATTAACTTCCGATGGGACTGCCCATCTTGGTAAATACAATGAGCAGATGGAAGTAATATCAACGAACCTGGCAGATACCACCTCCTTTATTGCTAACCTGAAATCATATCTTTCCGATATTAATCAATTTGGCTCTCTCATTATAAATATTACCGAACAACTACGCCTCCTATCCCTTAACTCACAGGTTGAGGCAGCAAGAGCAGGAGATGCAGGTAGAGGCTTCCGTGTAGTTGCACAGGAAATGAATAAATTGTCTGATCAGACAAGAGACAGCGTTACACAGATTAACAAACTATTAGATAACGTAATGAAGAGCAATGCAAAAGTAAGTGAGTCCCTTAATAATGTAAATACCAGCTTTAATATAAGTAAAACAATATTTGCTTCTGTAAATGAATCCTTTGATATCATCAATAAGAATGCAAATATCCTGAATTCTGATGTTAAGACTGTATATGAAGAATCCAGAATGATTAGTGAGAATACCATTGGTATTAGTAGACAGAGCTCAATTCTATATGATGTTTCAAATGAAATATCAAGTATCACAGAGGATGTGGCTGCAGTAACAGAGGAAGAGCTTGCTGAAAATGAAGAAATTAGTAACCAGGCTCAATCCTTAAAGAAGATGTTATCCAGCATTGAAGTTCTGTTAAAGAGATACAAAACATCAGTTGATCCAGTAGCGGCTGCAAGCTCTAAGCCTCTTAAAATTCTAATGGTAAGTCCAGCTGATAATTCTTTCTGGGAAGCTGTTCGACAGGGTGCTTTCTATGCACAGACCGAACTAAAAGGCAAGAATGTAGATATTGAGTTGATTACCTTTGAGAAGGAAGACAAGGAATTTGTTCAAAGTTTGTTAGAAAAGATAGACAGCAATTGTGATGGACTTATTCTTCCGGGATTTCTTAAGGATGCTAAGCAATTTGTTGATCGAGCAAATACGAGAAATATACCAGTTATGTCTTACAATTGTGACTTTGCAGAAGGTATAAAGAGACTTTCTTACTTTGGACCGGATATAAAGAAAGTTGGATCTCTAGCAGGTGAAATGTTAGCTCGAGGTATTGATGAAGAGGGTCGCGTAATTATATTTAAGGGTGATACTACCTCATCAATTAACCAAATTCGAAGTGAACATGCAAAGAAAGCCTTATCAAAATTCAAGGATATTAGTATTGTGGCTGAAGTATCCGATGTCACCATTAATGGACTTGTTAATAAAAAACTAAAAGAAATTTTATATGAGCAGCCAAACACCAACGGAATTATCATTGTTGGTACTGGTGTACCAGGTGCTGCAAGAGCAATTGAAGAATTACATATGGTTGGTAAAGTAAAGATATTCTGTTTTGACTATGATGATGAGATAATAGAATTAATTAGAAAAGGCGTTGTATACAAGGCTATGGGACAAGATCCATTCGGTCAGGGTCACGACCCTATCATATATCTCTACAATTATCTTGTAGCTAATCAGGTACCTGAAAATGTAACTTATACAAGGACCGAAGTAATTGATATAAGAAGCGTATAAGGATAAAAGTAAATTACGCTGCAATTAAAAAACAACTAATGAAGTATCCCTTTGGGTTTAGTATCCCAGCGGGATACTTCATTTTCGCTTTTTTGTATTTATTATATTGTGTCATTATAAAATAATAGAAAATAACCATCATATCCTTGAAGAAACTGTAAGAATAATATAATATAAAATATAGATAAAACGTAGGAGAGATTTCGTTTCAAACGTTTTAATATTAAGTAGGAGGGCAAATACATGGCTTTTTTTGATAAAGTTGGAGAAACTATTTCAACTAAGAGTAAAGATGTAGTAAAAAAGGCAAAGGATCTTGCAGAAATATCAGGCCTGAACGGACAGATCAATACACAGGAAGAAATAGTTAATAAAGCTTTTATTGAACTTGGACGTACCTATTATGAAGAACATAAAGATATAACTGAGGATGTTCATGCAGCTCAAATTAATATAGTAAAAGCAGCTTTGGATCGAATTCAACAATTAAAGGCTGAAATCAATACCATCAAAGGCGTAACAAATTGCACGGCCTGCGGTGCGGAAATAGCATCTGGCAGCATTTTTTGTTCCAGCTGTGGAACTAAAGTCAGTGCAGCAGTAGTTGTATCAGTTGAAACAACAGTAAATATCGAAAAAATTTGTCCTCAATGCAGAGCTTCCGTTAATGATGAAGCATTATTCTGTACCTCTTGTGGTCAAAAATTATAAGGATAAATTTCAATGTGCGAAAGGATTTGAATTTCCTTCCAAGGGGTTCAAATCCTTTTTAAATTGAAAGTGGTATTTATTATACCAATAGAACTTACTGAAGGAAAAAGGTGACATAATGAAAAAAGCACTCATTCTGGTAAATGCTTTTAGTAAACTAGAATCTCATAAGCATCAACCTAATAGGCTGAAAGAGGAGCTAAATAAGCTGGATGTAGAGGTGGATATTAGGCCAAATAGTATGGATACTGCAATGATTAAAGCAGGTAAGATAGAAGCTTATGTAAAAGATTATGACTTTATAGTCTACTTGGATAAAGACAAGTATAGTTCCGCGTTATTAGAAAAAGCGGGCATCCGGATATTCAACCGACATGAGTCAATTGTGGTATGTGATGATAAAATGGAGACACATATTAGACTAGCTAACCAGGGGATTCCTATGCCGGATACCATTCCTGGTTTATTGTGTTATTATCAGGATGCACCATTGGATTTGGCTTTCGAACGAGTAGAGTTGGTAGAGAAACAGCTAGGCTACCCATGTGTGATAAAAGAATGCTATGGCTCTCTTGGTACAGGGGTATACAGGGTGAGTAACAGAGAAGAACTCCTCTTCTATATGGAGAAGGTGAAATGTAAAGAGCATTTATTTCAAAAAATGATCGGAAATGGAAAAGGAAGAGATGTAAGGGTCATTGTGATAGGTGGCAGAGCGGTGGCTTGTATGATGAGAACATCTGAAACGGATTTTCGATCTAATATAGAGCTGGGTGGTAAAGCAACCCCTTATGAATTACCAGTGAATTTTCAGAATTTAGCTGAGAAGGTGGCGGACATACTCAAGCTGGATTACTGTGGAATAGACCTTTTAATCGATGAAACTGGAGAACCAGTCGTATGTGAAGTAAATTCCAATGCCTTCTTTGGTGCAATGGAGGCGACAACCGGTATTAATGTTGCAGGTTTATATGCGAAATATTTATATGAGACGGTTTATTCATAGATAACAAAAAGAATTCAATATTAGGAATCATTACTGTTATATTTTGCTCTAGACAAAAGTATGTGATGTGATTAAGATAAAAGTATATAATTTAATTACTCACAATTATTTGTTTTTTAATTATACATTGAAATGAAAAAAAGTTAGGAGATTATAGTATGGAATGGTTTCAATCTTTAGATCCCGTTCTTCAAGCCTTGATTGCAACCCTATTTACCTGGTTTGTAACAGCGCTTGGAGCAGCAACGGTATTCATATTTAAAACAATTAAGAAAAACGTATTAAACGGTATGCTAGGTTTTGCAGCAGGTGTTATGATTGCTGCTAGTTTTTGGTCACTACTTAACCCGGCAATCGAAATGGCAGAGGAAGCTGGAATGATAGCTTGGGTACCTGCAGTTGTTGGATTTTTGGCAGGTGGTATCTTTCTATGGTTAGTTGATATTATTATGCCTCATCTTCATTTTGGTCCGGAAGAGGAGCCGGAAGGTGTAAAGACTGGATGGAAGCGCAGCGTATTGCTCGTACTGGCAATTACCCTTCATAATATTCCAGAAGGATTAGCGGTCGGCGTAGCCTTTGGAGCAGCGGCGAATTCCCCAGTTGCATCTTTAGCGGGTGCAATCGCACTTGCCTTAGGTATTGGGCTTCAGAACTTCCCAGAAGGAGCAGCGGTATCAGTACCATTAAGAAGAGAGGGTTTATCCAGGAAGAAAAGCTTTCTCTATGGGCAGGCATCTGGTATAGTTGAACCAATCGCTGGTGTTATCGGGGCCTTAGCAGTTATTGCAATGAAACCATTGTTACCTTATGCATTATCCTTTGCAGCTGGAGCCATGATTTATGTAGTTGTGGAAGAACTTATTCCAGAAGCGCAACTGGAAAGACATCACTCAAATATTGCAACCCTTGGATGTATGGCAGGTTTTGCAGTAATGATGTTGTTAGATGTGGCATTGGGTTAATTAACGAAATGGTTTCAATGATATTAATCAATAAGTTATAAAGATAATAAAAAAGCGGCTTCCCACATAGTCTGGGAAGCCGTTCTCTTTTGTACTTTAATTTATATTATTCTGCTTTTTTATTTCTTTTAAATTTGATATTTGTAACCTTGCCAAGTATTACTACAATCAAGGTTAGGATAATAATAACAAGGAAGATGGAAGCCATACCTTTTCCCATAATCTCTAATGCATAACCCAAATTTTCTGTATTCATATCTTTCCTCCTTTACCCTATTGTATTTAAAATATCACTTACAAGTTTGATTACAACACCACCGGCAATAACAGAACCAATCTGACCGGAAACGTTAGCGCTGATAGCATGCATTAAAAGGTGATTAGAAGGATCTTCTTTAAGACCCATCTTCTGCACAACACGAGCTGACATAGGGAAGGCAGATATTCCGGCAGCACCAACCATAGGATTGATTTTCTTCTTTAAGAAGAGGTTCAGGAACTTTGCAAATAAAACACCACCAATAGTATCAAAGACAAAGGCAACAAGACCTAAGCACATAATTAATAAGGTATCAACATTTACAAAAGCCTCTGCTTGCATACTGAAAGAAATAGTAATACCAAGAAGTAGTGTAATTAAATTAGCCAAATTATTCTGAGCTGCATCGGATAAGGAACCAAGAACACCGCATTCTCTGATTAAGTTACCAAACATTAAGAAGCCTACTAGAGCAACTGATTGAGGTGCAATTAAACCAGCAATTAGTGTTACGATAATTGGGAAAATAATTCTTGTAAGCTTTGTAACTGATTTTGGATTATATTCCATACGAATTAAACGTTCTTTTTTTGTTGTAACGGCTCTAATTGCAAGAGGTTGTACTATAGGAACTAATGCCATATAAGAATAGGCGGCGACGGCGATAGCCCCGATGTATTTTGAGTTTAACATTTGTGATACAAGTAAGGATGTAGGGCCGTCTGCAGCACCAATGATACCAATGGAAGCGGCGTCTTTCAAATCAAAGTTTAATAATACTGCAAATGCAATGGTGATAAAGATACCAAATTGAGCAGCAGCACCAAATAGGAACATCTTAGGATTGGACAGCAACGGTCCGAAATCAATCATAGCACCTATACCAATAAACAGTAAGATAGGCAGAGCTTCGGAGGCTTCTATTCCTGTTTCAAAAAGCCATTGGATAATACCATGAGTATTGCCAACACCTTCAACATATTGATCGATTACTCCGGAAAAAGGGATATTAACGAGAATAGCTCCAAATCCCATGGGTAAAAGCAATGCTGGTTCAAAGCCCTTTTCAATTGCTAAATAAATCAGTAATGCACCAATGACATACATGACACATTGCTGTGGCGTAATGGCCATAATGCCTGACAATAAGAAATCCATAAAAATAGTCCTCCTTAGGGTGATAATGTCTATTTTAAAATTATGTAAATAAAATCAATAAAAATTACCCATAAAGTGCAGATAATTCACATAAAATTTCATTAAAATTTTAAAAGGACAAATACATGAAATTGGTTCTATTGTAGCTTATTTTAATAAGTTGTGTCAATCAATTTCAAAATTTTTTAGTCTAAAAGCATATTTTTTAACAATCAAGAGATCTGATAAACGAGTTTCTTGGGTGTTAAGTTTGCATCCAACTAAATTTGTTTTTTTGATGCTTTTCTATGGCTTTGTATAAATTAACCTAGAGTTTTATTGCAAAATTTGCAGAAATAAAACACAACACATTCCCAAACGACATAATGCATTATAAATGGTATTAATTGTTGTTAAAATATTATAATACATTGGCAATATACAGTAATATGCATAATTATGTTTGTTGATAATTACCTAAAGTAATAATTGTAAAGAATGTGTATTGCACAATTTATATAAAAGTGATACAATTTTTCCCAAAGCGTTTTTTGCTTAAAAAATGAAAAGGAGATGAGCATTTTGGATTTATTAACATTTCAAATTGCATCCATTGTAATATCAGTACTGGCATTTGGAGCAGCTTTCTGGTTATACAAGTGGGTGGAAAAACAGCCCTCCTCAAATCAGAGGATCGCAGAGGTGAGTACCTTGATCCGTAATGGAGCAAACACATTTTTAGCAAAAGAGTACAAAACTCTAGCCAAGTTTTGTGCAGTAGCAGCAATTGTAATTCTGATATTCTTACCGTCACCAATCTGGAAAGGTGATATATTGGAAAATGTTTTGATGGCTGTATCTTACATATTTGGTACTGTGTTCTCAGGTATTGCAGGTAAGATAGGTATAACAATAGCAACAATAGCTAATGTAAAGGCTGCGGAGACAGCCACAAAGGGGATCAAGCCATCCTTCATGTCAGGTTTTCGTGGAGGAGCAGTAATGGGAATGGCAGTTGTTGGATCAAGCCTTCTCGGCGTAACCCTGGTTTTGTTGCTGACAGATAATACAACGGCTTTACTCGGCTTTAGCTTTGGTGCAAGTTCAATGGCATTATTTGCAAAAGCAGGTGGTGGTATCTTTACAAAGACCGCAGATATTAGTGCGGATCTATGTGGTAAAGTAGAACTTGGTATTCCAGAAGATGATCCAAGAAATCCTGCGGTTATTGCAGATAATGTTGGCGATAATGTTGGTGATGTGGCAGGTATGGGTGCAGATTTATTTGATTCCAATGTTGCCTCCATGTCAGCTGCTTTAGTTATGGCAGTGGCACTGGATAAAGCACTTGGTGGAAGTATGAATGTAGCGATGGTATTTTGTTATGCAGCCATTGGTCTATTTGCTTCCATTATTGGCGTTTTAACTGCAAGGATGAAAGAGGGCGGTGACCCAACCAGAGCCTTAAATAGTAATACATATGTTACAACAATTATTTTTGGTATATTAACAGCAGCTGCCACCTGGGCTTTTGATTTTGAATGGAGAATTTGGGGTGCCAGTGCAATTGGTCTTGCTGTAGGTGTAATCATTGGCTTGGCTAGCGATTACTTTACCAATGACAATAAGCCTCCAGTACGAGCAGTAGCAAAGGCTTGTGAGTCTGGACCAGCCTTTACAATATTATCGGGAATTTCCTATGGACTTATGAGTGCGCTTCCATCCATGGTCGGTATTGGTATCTCGGCACTCGCTGCTTATAATATTTGCAAACCACTAGGGGAGAACCTTGGTGCAAATGGACCTATGACTTATGGCATGTTCGGTATTTCTATGGCTGCAGTTGGTATGCTCTCCATCGTAGGTATGATTATTAGTAATGACGCCTATGGTCCAATCGTTGACAATGCTCGTGGGCTGGTGGAAATGGGTAACCTTGGAGACAAAGCTCTTGAAATAACAGATACTTTGGATAGTGCAGGTAATACCGTAAAGGCAGTAACAAAGGGTTTTGCAATTGGTGCAGCTGGCTTGACTGTAATCGCACTTCTCGGCGCGTTTATGAGTGAGGTCAATACAGGTATAGATGAATTAATCGCTAAAGGTGAGACAACAATTGAGCATATCACAGGTTTTGATATTATTAATCCAGTAGTGTTCTTCGGCTTATTGATTGGTGCAGCAATTCCAGCTTTGTTCTCCGCAATGTTAATGCTTGGTGTAGACAGGAATGCACAGAGAATGGTTGCAGAGATACACCGCCAGTTCAAGGAAATCCCTGGACTGAAGGAAGGTAAAGAAGGTGTTGTTCCAGAGTACGATAAATGTATTGAAATAGCAACAAAAGGTGCTATTTCAGAGCTAATACCTGCGGGTGTTATCGTTATTGTAACTACATTATTGGTGGGATTTGTTGGTGGTGTTCAAGCTATTGGCGGTTTTATCACTGGAAATATCGTAAGTGGGTTACTATTTGCTCTATTCATGTCTAATTCAGGTGGACTTTGGGATAATACCAAAAAATACATTGAAGCAGGTCATAATGGCGGAAAGAACTCGGAGGCACATAAGGCGGGTGTTGTTGGAGATACCGTAGGTGATCCATTTAAGGATACTGCTGGTCCATCCATCAATACACAGATCACCGTGGTTACCTTGGTTGCTTCTTTAACAGCAACAATCTTCCTGTCTTTCTCGATATTTGGTTAATCATATCAATTAGGATAAGATGTCACATAAGACAATTTAAACAGAATGGGAGTCAACATACTTTGATATGCTGGTTCCCGTTCTTTTCTATTGGTTCTGTATAGTTAGTTTTTCTTTGTTTTCAGCCTTAAATTTGAATAGCTAAACTGTTGTAAAATCATGGATTATGTAGTATAATTATACAGGAATACAAGATATTGCGGATTGATATGGTTTTATCACGGAGGAAATGGAGATGAAGAAAAGACTTCTTTCTATAGGAATACTAATTATCATAGTCATGATGGCTGGCTGCAGCTCGGCAGACAGTTATTATCAGGATGGAAAGAAAAGCTTTGAGAAGGGAGACCTGGATAAAGCAATAGAAAGCTTTGCATCTGCAATTGAACAGAATCCAAATCGGGCAGACTACCATATTGATTATAGTTTGGCATTAATTGCTCAGGGGAAGTATGAGGAAGCTCTCGTACAGCTAGATAAAGCTTATTCAGAAAAAGATATGCTGATTGTTCGGGAAAACAATAAAAAAGTTTTTAGAGCGAAAGGTATTGCTTATTTTTTAATGCAACAGGATGAAAAGGCAATTGAAGAATTCAACAAAGCACTGGAGATAAAAGATCTAGATAGTTTAGACATGGACATCTTGTACTATATGGCTGATGCCATGTACGGAGTTGGGCGATATGAGGAAGCAGTAGCTGCCTATACAACAATCATTGAGAATAAGAAAAAACCCGCACAGGCATATGCAAAAAGGGCAAGCTGTTATAAGCAGTTGAAAGA
>JAFACO010000197.1 GCA_023425485.1 Bacillota bacterium | reverse complement strand
CGGTGAGGAAATCGGCTGTTTAGAAATCGGACCTGACAGTGGAGTTGTTACTTGTAAGGTACAGAAGGTAACTGGAAGACATGCAGTTTATTTTAAAGTTGAGCATGCTTTTGGAGGATACTTTACTGATATGTTCAAAGGAAGACATTTGTTTGAACTTGTATCCTTCGTATTTATGAAATAGGTAGTTATTAATATAACTATAGATAAGAGTAATTGATAAGGGGTAAATGTGAAGAAAAATACTAAGGTGTAAAAGTCCACCACCTAAGAATTCTTCACACTTGAAAGAGAACATTTTATTTTTTTATTGTTAGAATGGAGGATGTATATGAAAAAATGGACAAAGAAGCTGACATGTATGTTAATAATTTGCATTACAGTTTCAGGAATCGTATTTACTGGGTGCGGCAGCAAAAAACAAGAGGAACCAATTGAACTGACAGTATATTCACAGTTAGCTAATTATAGCGGTGAACAGGTTGGATGGTTTGCAAAGGTTTTACTGGATAAGTTTAATGTTAAGGTGACCATTGTAAATGATGCAGACGGAGTGTTTGTAACTAGAATGGAATCCGGTAATTTAGGTGATATTGTTCTATTTGGCAGTGATAGTGGTAATTACCTGGAAGCAATTGATAAAGGTATGCTCTTTGACTGGAATGAAGATGACCTACTAACAGAATACGGTTCATATATTAAAGAAAATATGCCAAAGGCTCTAGAGAAAAATCAAGGCTTGAGCCCGGATGGCAAACTATATGGTTATGGTTTAGGAGTAGCATCCTCACCCGATGACCATGGATCAACCATCTATCATCCTGATGTACGCTTTGATTTATATCGAGATCTTGGTTTCCCTAAGGTTGAAACCTTAGAGGATTGGATTGATGTCCTGGCTCAAATGAAAGAAATCTGCCCAACTTCTGACTCTGGTCATGAAACCTATGGAGTATCGCTATTTAGTGATTGGGATGGAAACATGGTTATGTTTGTAAAGGCTACGGCTGCATTATACGGATATGAAGAGTTGGGAATTGGCTTATACGATGTAGAAAACCAGACCTGGCAGGATTGTTTAGCTGACGATGGAATTTACTTAAGATGTCTGAGTTTCTATAACCAGCTATATCAAAAGGGCTTACTTGATCCGGACTCCATGACACAGGGAGCAGATGGGGCACAAGAGGATTACACGGGCGGAGTAGCTTTCTTTAATATCTTTAATTATGCTGGTTCCATGCAATACAATATTCCAGAGCATTTAGACGCTGGAAAGGCAATGTATCCTGTTGTCATGGAGGATCAGAAGACCTTAATGTCAGGACTTAATGTATATGGCAGTGCCAGAGTAGTCACAATTGGTGCAAATACTCAGTATCCTGAACTTTGCATGGAGATTATCAACTGGTTAAGTACACCGGAGGGTCAGATGACAAGTGATTATGGTCCACAGGGTGTAACTTGGGATTATGATGAGAATAAAAAGATTTACCTAACAGAATTGGGATTAAAGACAATCACTGACCAGGATACCCCAATGACTGGAGATTATACAGGTGCATATCGTGATGGTACAAATCAGATAAATTATCAAGCATGGAATACAGATGCATCTAATCCGGATTCTAATGGAGAAAGTTATAATTATCGTTCTTGGGCAAGCTATAATGCAACCCAAAAATATGATATATTAGATGAATGGAGAGCTTGGTCCGGTGTTACAACACAGGATGAGTATCTAAGTGTAAACAATAAAGTGGTTGCAGTTGGAACCAGCTTCTCTGAAACAAAGAGAGATGATGACATGGAAGTTAAATGGCAGCAAGTTTCAGGTGTAATTCGTGATTACTCTTGGAGAGCAATATATGCTAAGAGTGATGATGAGTTTAACAGTATTGTTCAGGAAATGATAGAAAAAGCAAAGGGTTACAATTACGATGATGTTGCTGACTTTTATAGAAATGAAGCAGTTAGAAGAAAAGCAGCAGAAGATTTAGTTTTAAACTAAGGACTATGTAATATAGTATATATTTATTAATAGAAGAGAAGGCTTTCTAGGATAGAAAAATCAATCCTAGAAAGCCTTCGCTTCTATTATCCTTTTACTTCTTAAAGTTCATTTAAGGTAAGAATGTTATACTAATAATATAAGGTAGGATTGTCAAAAGCATTACAAGGACTTAGGATGTTGTCAATTTACACAATTAACCTTTTTAACGACTATGGTATCATTTGATAATGCAAACATTTTCTTATATAATAATAGGAAGACAGGTTGGGAGGCCAAAACAATGAGAATATTACTAGCCGAGGATGAAAAGGAAATGTCCAACGCTCTAGTGGCAATTTTTAAGCACAATAACTATTCTGTAGATGCGGTTTACGATGGGCAGGATGCCTATGATTATGGAATTAGTGATAATTATGATGTGATAATCCTTGATATTATGATGCCAAAACTAAATGGTATAGAGGTTCTTGAAAAACTTCGTAAGGAAGGTATTCACACCCCCATTTTAATGCTGACAGCTAAATCCCAAATTGAAGATAGAATTATTGGACTCGATAAAGGTGCTGACGATTACCTAAGTAAGCCTTTTGCCATGGGAGAATTACTTGCCAGAGTACGTGCTATGGGCAGAAGGAAAGCAGAATTTTTGCCAAACTTAATTACTGTTGGTAACATCAGTTTAAATAAAGAGACTTACGAACTATCCAGTGAACTGGGTAACATTAGACTGGGTAACAAAGAATTTCAAATGCTGGAAATGATGATGAGTAACCCTAAGCGTCTTATTTCCACCGAGCAATTCATGGATCGCATCTGGGGATATGACGCCGAGGCAGAAATGAATGTGGTATGGGTTTACATCTCATATTTAAGAAGAAAATTAGAAAGTTTGGGAGCAAATATAAAAATTAAAGCTGTCCGTGGCTCAGGTTATGGTTTGGAGGAGACACAATGATAAAAAAGCTTCAGCGAAAATTTATTATAATTACGATGGCTTCACTCCTGGGAGTCTTACTATTTCTAGTTGGAGCAATTAATATATTAAATATCTATCAGATGAATAGTAAGATTAATGAATCTCTTGCCTACTTGGCGGAGAATGAGGGTAAGTTTCCAAGGTTTGATAAAGACTTTATACCGAAAAAAGGAGATCCTTTATTTCGATTTGAACCAAACGAAGAAACGCCCTTCCAAACCAGATATTTTGTTGTGTATATGGATGAAGATAGGACAGTAGGAAATATAGACACAGGACATATCGCTGCAGTAAGCTCACAGGATGCCAGAGAGTTAGCGGAAAAGGTAATGGAACGTAGTGCTGGCAGTGGCTTTGAAGATATCTACAAATATAGAATTGTAGAGAATAGTGACGGATATATGATTATTTTCATTGATTGTCGGGATAAACTGCAAACGACCGAAGAAATATTTGCAATTTCCTGTGCAGTTGCTTTCAGTGTCCTTGTATTAATGTTCTTGTTAGTATCCATATTGTCGAAAAAGGCAATGAAACCTTTTATAGAAAATGCCGAGAAGCAAAAGCTCTTTATTACCGATGCCGGACATGAAATTAAAACACCGTTAGCAATTATATCCGCGAATGCAGATGTTTTAGAGATAACCACAGGCCAGAATGAGTGGATTACCAGTATCCGCAACCAGACCACAAGACTTGATCAGTTAGTTAAAAATCTGCTGATGCTTTCAAAAATGGAAGAGGAGCAGATTAAGCTTTCCTTTCAGGACTTTGATCTAAGTGCTGCGGTTATGCGAATAGCAGAACCATTTTCCGCATTAGCTCAGGCGCGGAATAAAAAGTTATCCATCTATATTCAACCTGATGTGTATTTAAACGGTGATATAGGAGGTATCGAGCAACTGGTATCGACCTTAATGGATAACGCTATCAAATATTCTGATGATGAGGGAAGTATAAAGATTTCGCTTACTACTGGGAAAAAGGGTAAAAAACTTGAAGTATATAATACCACAGGTGAGCTTGCCATACAAAATTTAGATAAGCTTTTTGATCGCTTTTACCGCCTGGATAGTTCAAGATCACGGGAAAGCGGAGGATATGGCATTGGGCTTTCCATTGCCAAATCCATTGTTGAAGCTCATAACGGAAAAATATCTGTTAAGAGTGAGGATCATCATTCCATTTGTTTTACCGTACGTCTTCCTTAAAGTTCATATTATGGGCAATATCCCGTTATCTTTTTCTAATTATGAAGATAACGGGATATTTTATATTAACTCAAGCTTCGCAGTACAATAATTTTTATTCATTAAAATACTGATTTGATCAAGCAAAAAAAATTATTAACGGCTAAATTTGAATGATTAATAATTTCATTACTATTTAAGTATGAAAATGAAATGTGAAAGGTATTTTAAGTTTAGGTAAAAAGTTTTTTTATACTTTAAGGTTCCTTTTAAGTTGGTCCTATATAATGAACTTAGAAATTGAAAGTTGTTGTACACGAAAGCAGCTGTCTTTCAAGAATAAAAGAAAAGAGGTCAGGAAGGATGGGCAATTATCAGGAAACCTTTAAACGCTATGAATTAAAATACTTACTGTCAGATAATCAGTATCAGCTTTTATGCCAGAGACTGTCAGATAAACTTAAAATTGATCATTATGGGGTAACAACAATTTGTAATATTTATTTTGATACACCGGAGAAAAGGTTAATAAAAACCTCGTTAGAAAAACCAATTTACAAAGAAAAACTCAGACTAAGAAGTTATGGGACACCTGGATTAGAGGATACAGTCTTTGTCGAACTAAAGAAAAAATATAAGGGTATTGTTTATAAAAGAAGAGAAAGAATGGAGCTTTTAAAGGCACAGAATTATCTCTATGATGGGCAGCCTTTACTAAAGGAAACACAGATTACGAAGGAAATTGATTGGTTTATTAAGAACTATTATAATCTGGAACCTTCGATGTATATCTCCTACGACCGTATTGCCATGTATGGTATGGAGGACTCTAATCTACGAGTGACCTTTGATAGCAATATACTTTGGAGAGAAGAGGATTTATGGTTGGGTAGCGGTCCTTATGGTAATACCATATTACAACCGGGACAGCAGTTAATGGAGATTAAGATTCCTGGAACAATGCCAATTTGGTTATCACATATATTGGATGAACTAAACATATATCCATCATCCTTTTCCAAATACGGTAAAGCTTTTCTTAGATCAATAGATCAGCCTCACGATGAGAAAAAATTAAGACAATTTAAAGGAGAGAAAAAATATGCTTAATTCAATAATTACATCCACTTTTTCCATAGATAGCTTTTTGATTTGTATTGCAGCATCTTTAATACTTGGAGGATTATTAGCTTTTGTACATTACCGTTTTAATAACAGCAGCAAAGGTTTCATTATGACAATTGCAATTTTGCCAGCAATTGTACAAATGGTAATTCTACTGGTGAACGGCAACCTGGGTACAGGAATTGCTGTGATGGGTGCCTTCAGTCTTGTTCGTTTTCGTTCCATACCCGGCAGTGCAAAGGAAATCAGCAGCATTTTTATGGCGATGGCAATTGGTTTAGCAACCGGTACCGGATATATTGTCGCAGCAGTATTGTTCTCTGCAATTGTCGGCGGAGCATACCTACTATATAATCTTACCAGCTTCGGCGAGAAGAAGCAGAAAGAGAAGGAACTTAGAATAACAATTCCAGAAGGAATGAATTATATGGAAATATTCAATGATATTTTCCAGGAATATACCACTAAGACAGAATTAATTCGAGCAAAGACCTCCAATATGGGAAGTTTATATAAATTAATTTATCAGGTAAGTATGAAGGATCCAATGAAAGAAAAAGAATTCTTAGATGAGCTTCGCTGTAGAAATGGTAATCTAGAGATTAGCTGCGGTAAAATTTCCAACGAAGTATACGAGCTTTAGAACTTTAAGCTTTAATACATCTTCAAATTAACGAATTAGAACTACTTAGGATGCTTTTGATTCTCTAACCCTCTTAGGTAGAAATATGAAAGGAGTAATAAAATATGTGGAAAAAAATAAGATATATTATGATTATTGTGGTGATAACTACACTAATATTAACTGGATGTAGTTCGGCCAGCAATAAGACTGATACAAATGTAACAACGGAGGAAGAACAGACGACACAAAGTGGAGGCTCATCAGCCATTGCGACACAGACATCTTCTGAAATAGTTGTTGATACGGAGTTTTCAGCAAAGGATCTAGAAATTGGCTATGATGAAAGCGTTGCGACGAACATAACCCTTAAGGATAACGCAATTGAAATCACTGGTACAGGAGCGATTGCAGATCAGTCAACACTTACAATTCAAGAAGAGGGGACCTACATTTTATCAGGGACTCTGACGGATGGACAAATTATTGTTGATACAGCGGATACTGCAAAGGTCAGACTTGTATTAAAAGGTGTGGATATTCATTCTTCTGATAGCAGCGCAATCTATATCAAAAGTGCAGATAAAGTGTTTATAACCCTTGATAAAGATACCACAAATACACTATCGGATACTGCAAATTATGTTCAGACCGACGAAAATAACGTTGATGGCGTAATATTTAGTAAAGTAGATCTGACCTTTAATGGCGAAGGAACACTTAAAGTGATAGGAAGCTATAAGCATGGTATTGTATCCAAAGACGATTTGGTTTTCACCGGCGGTACCTATGACATTCAAGCCGTTAAGGATGCGCTTAATGGAAAGGATAGCGTTAAAATTAAAGACGGGACGTTTACTCTGAATGCAGAGACAGGGAATGGTATTCAATCTAAGCATGATGAGGATGTAACAAAAGGTTATGTTTATATCGCAGGAGGCACCATTACAGTTGCCAGCTCTGTAGAGGGAATTGAAGGTAAAGAAATTGTAATAGAAGGTGGAAACAT
>JAFACO010000368.1 GCA_023425485.1 Bacillota bacterium | reverse complement strand
CGTTCCATAGACTCTTTTACTGCTTTGGACATTTGCAAGGTAGTATTTGCAATTACATTCATTTCGTCATAATTATAATGATTAAAATGAAACTCTGGATTCTCCTCCTTTAGCTTATGCATTTCTTCTGCTATTTCTTTTAATGGTTTTGTCACCGAATAAGAGAAACGATCTGCAAGAATTAATGACACAATTAACGGAATACCGATACTGATAATTACAGATGGAATAAGAATTCCTACATACTGCCTTAATCCGGAGAAGGGAATCGCAATTCTTAAAATATACTTCTCATTCTCAGATATAGAAGCAACATAAAGCATCGACTTTCGCAGGGTCTCAGATTTTCTAGTCGCATATCCTGTTCCAGTTTTTAATGCTTCCTTAATTTCTTCTCTGTCCAAATGATTTTCCATGGTACTGCTATCTTCAATATCACTATCTGCTATTACATCTCCGTTTAAATCTATAACCGAGAAACGAGTATGATTATTCCCTTCCACGCGTTTCAGCAAATCTAATTGTTCTCTTAAATTCCCCTCATAATCAAGTGCATGGTCTGCAATTCGAACAGAATACAGCATATTCTCCACAGTTCTATCCAAAGTAATCATACTGATTGCCACACCAAAAATACTGCCGCTTAAAATAAGCGCCAGTGATAGAATCAGTATAAATCTTTTGAAAATTGCTTGCTTCACTTATTCCTCATTTCTCACAAAACGATATCCTACACTTCGAACAGTTCGAATACAATCTGCACCTACATTACCTAATTTTTGTCTTAATGTCCGAATATGACTATCTAACGTTCTGGTTTCTCCATCGTATTCATATCCCCATATTTGGTTAAGCAATTCATCTCTGCCAACTACGCGGGAATCTCGTTCAATTAAATATAGAAGAAGCTCATACTCTTTAAAAGTTAAATCAATGAGCTCTCCATTATTTTTAACCTCTCGCTTTAGAGGATTAATAGTAACTGTTTGAATTCGAATAATCTCGTGGTTCTCTTCTTTTCCTGATCTTCGTAACAAGGATCTTATTCTTGCTGCAAGTTCAAGTACACCGAAGGGCTTTGTGATATAATCATCTGCTCCAACATCCAACCCCATTACTTTATCAAGCTCTTTATCCTTTGCTGTAAGGCACATTACCGGTATTGCTTTAAGCTGAGCGTCTTGTCTAAGAAGTCTAATTGCAGATAATCCATCCATACCAGGTAGCATCAAATCAAAGATAGCCATACTAGGCACATCCTTTTTCATGTCCTCAAGCGCTGGCTCAGCAGCTTCATAGGCTTTGATTTTATAACCAAAGCCCTCCAATGCTACCTTAAGGAGCTCGCGTATACTCTCATCATCCTCAATTACGTATATCTTCTCCATAAGAATCCTCCACTTATAGTAACCGGATATTATTAACCGATCCGGTTTCATGAAACTCTGTCCACTCGCAGATATTAACCGCATGATCACCCATACGTTCAAAATATTTTGCAATCATTAAAATGTCAACACACTGATCTACATGATCATTGGAAGCACGAAGTAAGGTTGCTACCTCTTCTTTCACTCTGTCAAACAGATCATCCACTTCATCATCTCTTTTTACAATTGCTCTTGCATTTTCTACGTTTAATGTAGTAAATGCTGTTACAGAATCATGCACCATTTCCTTTGTAACTCTTCCCATTTCAGGAATGTGCTTTGCAAGATTATAGATTGGAACTCTCTTTTCTCTCATAATAAGCTCAGCAATATCTGCAGCATGATCACCGATACGTTCCATGTCTGTCACAACCTTCAACGCGGTTGTTACTATTCTTAAGTCTCTTGCTACCGGCTGCTGTTTTAAAATTAAAGACAAACATCTAGCTTCTATTGTCTTTTCTATATCATTAATATTTCTGTCGCCTTGAATTATCTCGTTTGCTAACTCATCATTTTCTGTTTCAAATGCTATCAAGGTTTTTTCAATGGCCTGTTCTATTAAATGTCCCATCTCTGTGAGATTTTCTCTTAATAACTGTAACTCATGTTCAAATGTTAATCGAGCGGTCATATGTATACCTCCTATATACTTAATTATAATGTCCGTTACTTTTCCTGTCAAATTTCATTATCAACCAAATCTACCTGTAATATAATCTTCTGTACGTTTGTCTACCGGTCTTGTAAATAAAGTATCTGTAAGTGCAAATTCAACCACTTCACCAACTAGGAAGAAAGCTGTGTAGTCTGAAATTCTAGCCGCTTGCTGCATATTATGTGTAACAATAGCAACTGTATACTTTTCCTTCAACTCTGACATTAAATCTTCGATCTTTAGGGTTGAGATTGGATCAAGTGCAGAAGTTGGTTCATCCATTAATAAAACCTCTGGTTCCACTGCCAATGCTCTCGCAATACACAATCTCTGTTGCTGTCCACCGGATAGGCTGAGCGCTGACTTCTTAAGTCGGTCCTTTACTTCTTCAAATAATGCAGCTCCCTTCAAACTTTCCTCAACAATTTCATCTAGTTTTGTCTTAGACTTAATACCATGAATTCTTGGTCCATAGGCTACATTATCATAAATTGACATCGGAAATGGGTTCGGTTGCTGAAACACCATACCTATTTTCTTTCGCAGAAGCGTGGTGTCTACTCTGGGGTCATAAATATTTTCCCCATCTAAAGTTACCAACCCATCTATTTTTACATTTGGAATTAAATCATTCATTCTGTTCAGTGTCTTTAAAAAGGTTGATTTACCACATCCCGAAGGTCCAATAAATGCGGTAATTGCCTTTTCTTTAATATTCATATCAACATTTTTTAAAGCATGATTTGTTCCATAAAAAAGGTTTAATTCCTTCGTTACGATTTTATCCTTACTCATAATAATCTCCATTCTTACGATTTGCAGTAAATTTAATAGATTATCCTACCATTAAATTTTATATTTTATTTACATTAAATTTCTTTGTAAGGTATTTTGTTAATAAATTTATTCCCAGTACGATAATTAATAATACCAACGCTACACCAAAGGCTTCATCGTATTTTGCATTTTCCATGAACAAGTACAACTGTATTGTCATAGTACCGCCTGGCTGTAGTATTTTCTCAAATAGACCTTCCCCATATTCGCCTAACTTTGGGAGAAGAAAACCACTTCCGGCTGTAAATATTAAAGCTGCTGACTCACCAACAATACGTCCAATGGATAAAATAACACCCGTTATTATTCCCGGCATAGCCGAAGGTAATAGAATTGTACGAATCATATACCATTTTGTAGCTCCAATACCAAGCGCTCCGCTTCGATAACTGGAAGGAACTGTTTTTAATGCTTCCTGTGTATTTCTTGTAATCAAAGGAAGTACCATAATAGAAAGTGTTAATGCACCTGTTAAAACGGAAAATCCTAATTTTAAGGTTATACCAAAGAAAACATAACCAAATAAACCAAATATAATGGAAGGAATACCCGCAAGGGTTTCTGTTGTAAATTCTATCATACGAACTGCTCTTCCTTCTTTTGCATACTCATTTAAGTAAATAGCTGCACCTATACCAATTGGGATAGCAATAAGTAATGTAATTATAATAATATAAATAGTATTAACAATATTTCCTGCAATACCTATGGTTCCCTTAATTGTGCTACTTACTGTAGTTAAGAAACTCCAATTAATGGAGGATACCCCACGAAAAGTTACATAACCTACAATTCCTGCTAAAAGAACTATAGAAATTGAGGCACAAAAATATATAATGACATACACAAATAAGTCCAAGGGTCTGTGTCTCTTTTCATAAATACTCTTACTCGTTGGCATTGTCTGCTCCCCCCTTCATTACCTTATTTAGCGCAAGATTTATCAGCATTATGAAGGCAAATAGAACTAATCCGATTGTAAATAAAACTCGTTTATGTGTATCTGCAGCATAGGACATTTCACTAACCACAGCTGTTGTTAAAAATCTTACGGAATTAAACGGTAATGGTAGATTAGCACTGTTACCTGCTACAAGATTAATAGCCATTGCCTCTCCAATTGCTCTTCCTACACCAAGTACAATCGCAGTAATGATACCCGATTTTGCTGCGGGAAGAATTACTTTAAAAATAGTCTGAATTTTTGTAGCTCCTAAGGCAAGAGAAGCTTGCTTGTAATGTTTAGGAACAGCCTTTAATGCAGATTCACTTATGTTAATTACCGTTGGCAAAATCATAATTGCTAGTACAATAACCGCCGAAATCAAGTTTGAACCACCAGTAAATTGATGATCAGGAGAATTCTTAAATAAAATCAATTCTAATTTATAAATAATTGGGTTTAAAAGTAGTATACCCAATAAACCGTAAACAACCGATGGAATCCCTGCCAATAATTCTACCGCTGGCTTTACAATTCCAACAAGCACCTTGGGAGCTGTTTCTGCCAGAAAGATTGCCGTCATTAAACCAATAGGGACACCAATTAATATTGCTAATAGGGTACCAACTATGGAAGTTAAAATAACATATAGTATTCCATAGGAAGGATCAGCTGCAGTCGGTTTCCACACTGTTCCAAACAAAATATCCTTTAACCCAACCTCAAATATCGCTGGTGTACCACTAATTATCATATATAATGTAATTGAAAAAACAGCCGCAACAGCAAAAAAAGCACAGATAATAAAAACCAATCCGGCAGCCTTTTCAACACCTTTTTTCGTTTTATAACTTCCTATAATAGAGAAATTATTGTTACTCATCTTATACCTCCACTGTGATGCCTGGCACCCCTACTACTTTATATATAATAACAGCCTTTTCAAACAACTGTTAATATTTCTAATTCATGACAAGTGAAACGACTTGTCGTTTCATCTTGTTTTAGTTTACATTTCATAAACTATTTTTTTAACTGCTTAAGGAAGAATACCATATATGTTACATATGGAATTCTCCCTACCTTGCAGCTTATTGTTAGCTGTATATTAATCTACTGTGAATAATCCTACTGATTTAATTAATTCTTTTCCTTCATCTGAACTTAAGTATTCAAAGAATTTCTGAACAAGTTCAGACTGCTCTGAAATCTCACCCTTTGTTGCCATTACGAATGGTCTGCTTAGTAAGTATGTTCCGCCTTTAATGTTTGCTTCGGTAGGTTCAACTCCACCAATGTTTGATGCGATTACTGTATCATCAAGTACATCTACAGATACATACCCAATTGCTCCAGGAGTACTTGCTACTTTAGCTAATACACCACCCGTACTGTTAATTTCATTAGAGTATACGCAAAGGTCTTTTACTTCAACAAGTTCTTCAAAAGCATCTCTAGTACCTGAACCTGATTCTCTACCGATAACTACGATTGGTTGATCAGCACCACCAACTTCGCTCCAGTTTTTAACAGCTCCTGTGAAAATTTGTGCAATTTGGTCCTTTGTAAGGTCAGTTACTGTATTAGCCTTATCCATGATTACTGCAATACCATCGATTGCAACTACATTCTCAATTGCGCCTGCACTTGTTTCTGTGTCCTTAAGCTCTCTTGATGCATTTCCAATATCAACTGTTCCTGCAAGAAGTGCTTCGATACCTGCGCTGGAACCGATGAACTCAGGGGATACCACAACATCCGGATATTTAATCATAAAACCTTCTGCAGCTGCGTTTGCTAGCTTTTCCATTGAAGTTGAACCAGCCATGGAAATTGTTCCACTTAAATCGCCATCATCTGTTGTCTCATTGCCATTACCTGTATCTGTTGTATCTGTACCTTTTGAATTATTATTTGAATCTTGACTTGAACATGCACCTAATGCAACCGTTAAGACAAATAAAACTGCCAATAAAATCGATAATTTTTTAAAATGTTTTTTCATATTATTCTCCTTTTGTCTTCTCACTTATCTCTTCTTTACACATTAAAGATAACATAACCTGTTTTGCATCGAAATCATGATTATGTATAGATTTTGTAAAATATATGTGAAATCCCTCAAGCCCTCCCCCTAGGAGTAAACTCGCTATTACGATAAAGTACATTAACCGTATGCCAGACAACCTTTGGAATAAAATAAACATATTCATCACCAAAATTCTTATTGTCTATGCCAAATATATTTTTATTATTATTTACATAATCAAATTTTTTACACAAAAAAAGATATTATGACTAAATATAATCATAATATCTTCTTATTTAATGTGCCTGGCGGGATTCGAACCCACGGCCTTCCGCTTAGGAGGCGGACGCTCTATCCTGCTGAGCTACAAACACACAACATAGTTATTCTACTATCCTGACCTGCTTAAGTCAAGTCAATCCATAAACTAAATCAACACATCTCTTATCAATGTTAAAAATTAAATCAAAGCTAAAACAATAAGCCGTTTCTCTTGTTATGAATATGGAGGACTCATTTTGCAAAATAATGCAACTATGGCCCTCCACTTAATATCTACCTTATATATATTATCTTAAGAAAACGAAATTGCACCTTGCATCCATATATTACCCTTAAATCTTCTACCTACCACAGGCTCACCCAGCAAATCCTGTTTACTGATACACAGACGGAAAGAAATATCGTTGCATAACAATTGCAAATCATATACTTCTTCTTTGGTCAGTTCATTAATAATTAAATTACTCTCGGTAATAGTGGCAATAACGCTATAATTATCTGACTCTGAGCCGAATGGAATAAATGAAGTGTCTACAATAGAATAAATATCTTCTTTCTTAGCTCTTCTTGAAATCATCGCGTAGGTATCAATATCATCAATGGTCAAGCTATCAATTGCGTCCTGATTACCCTTTTTTGCTTCTGCTATTAAATTATTGCGATGTTTGGTTTCAGCCGTTAGATTTCTAACCTGAACTTCATCTTTTTCTATGGGTAATAATATTCTTCCTTCCAATGAAAGTGCGGCAAGCGTTATAGGAAAGGGGGTAGTCATTGGCATGTTCTGATTCTTTTTCTCCAAAAATTCAATTACATTTTGAAGATAGAAAATCAAAGATACACCAAGTCTAAAATCGTCGCACATACCAGTAAACGCTTCTGAATCTACCCTTTTATTTATTCCGACTTCTTCGCGTGTACTCGTATTGGTTCCACGAATGCAAGGAAAGTAATGCTCCATATGAAAATTCCCTTGATCATCAAGTTCTCCACGAAGAGTAATTCCCATGCCTTCACCAAATTCTTTGGTAATCTCTGTTAAGTTACTTTTGTTAGATAATTCAACTGTATTCTTTGAGGTTGAATTATCAATAATATTCTCCAAAAGTTTATTTAACATTATTCTATTATTAATGTCACTAAATCCTATTGCTCTTAAATAACTATGCATAACTTTCACATCCAATCATAACCGATAAACTCTTTATATTTTACGCGCATCTTAATCTTTTCATGTAATAATTATTTATATCATACTTTCACTTTAAAGACAAGTAGTACTAATCTTTCGTGATACATAGAACTAATCGATAATTGAATCAATTATAAATAACGTTAACTCTTTTGTTAAATCCTTTTCAATCCACTCATCTGGTATCTCACCATTTCTATCCCTTATAATACGTATTACTGGCCTGGTGGGGCATTGGGGGTTCTGTCTTAAGACAATTCCAGTTTCCCCTAAGTTTGTTATTACAATTCCACCAGTCGGATATGCTGCCACAGAATCTAAGAAGATTTTAACTACATTAAAGTCAAATAATACTCCTGCGTGGCTCATAATATAATCGATTGCTTCATGAACCTTCATTCTCTTCGTAAGATTACCATAAACTCTACTATCAAATTCATCACAAACTGATGCTATTTTACTTCCTATTTTAATTCTGCTTTCCTTTAATTTGAAGGGATATCCTGAGCCGTCTAACCTTTCATGATGATTTAATATAATCTCTTTTGATGTTGGGGACAGCCACTTCATACTCTCAACAGCCGAATAACCGTATACCACATGCCTTTTAAGCTCTTTTCTTTCCTTATCAGAACAGGTTTCCATCGTAAGATTATGATAATCAAAAGTTAGGTAGGTAAACCCGATATCGTGTAGTAAACAACCAATAGCAATATCTCTTATCTTTGCTCTTGAAAGCTTTAATCGAAAGGCAATTATAACAGAAAGTGCACAAACGTTAATGGAATGAGAATATGTACTATCATTTTTCTCTCTAATACTGGATAAATTATAAATAACTTCTGGTTCTTTCATAACATCATGGATGATATTATCTGCAACTTTTATAATCTCTTCCAGCTCCGTTTCGTTGTGATAAGAGTATTTAATTAGTATGCTTCTAACTGCCTCTTGACATTGTTCCTGAATCTGCATTTCTAAACTATTTGTTAAATTGATTCCTTTACCAATCTCATCTTCAACGTATATATACTCTATATTTAGCTCTTTCAAGCGTTTTATATATTCCTTTTTTATTACTGTTCCTTCTGTCATTAATACCAATTCACTGTTACCGATGATGTCTTTCGCTAATAGTTCATTACCTGTCACAGAATCTACTGAGATAATTCTCATATCAATACATCCTTTCCAGTTTATTTATATCTATACTATCTATTTAAATAAATCGTAATTGTAATTTCCTATTATATCTTATCTCTTTCCTATTAATATTACAAGTAAAAGACCTATATTATAATAAGAAGTATTTCTTCCTATTTTTGAATTTCTTTCTATCTAAAATAGTAATTACCTTTACCATTTTTAGGTATAATATTTAGATTTTCAATGATTTATTTATCTAATTTATGCATGATAACAAGTCATTTAGGAAATATTTAAAATGATTGTATATTATATATATATTTAGTTAAATACTAAGTAAATTTTTGATTGTTATTTTTTTAACAAATGTATTTACAAACTTATATTTATCTGTTATATTCTAGACATAACAATTGTGTTAATTATTTAACAATATAAAGGAGTGTATATTATGACAAAGGAAATACAACAACCTACACCAAAAGAACATGTTGATGGCTTAGTTAAAAATGCACTAATTGCATTAGAAGAATTTGCTTCATTAGATCAGGAAACAGTTGATAACATAGTACATGAAATGGCTTTAGCAGGACTTGCAAAACAACAGTTACTTGCAAAAATGGCAGTTGAAGAAACTGGTCGTGGTGTTTATGAAGATAAAATTATTAAGAATATATTTGCTACCGAATATGTATGGCATTCCATCAAGGATCAGAAAACTGTAGGAATTATAGAGGATAATGAAGAAGAGGATTATATGATTGTGGCTGAGCCTGTTGGTATCGTTGCGGGTGTAACACCAGTAACAAATCCCACCTCCACTACAATGTTTAAATGTATAACCTGTATTAAAACAAGAAATCCAATTATCTTTGGTTTCCATCCAAGTTCACAGCAATGTTCTAAGGAAGCTGCAAGAACATTATATGAAGCAGCAATTAAAGCTGGAGCTCCTAAAAATTGTATTCAATGGATTGAATATCCTTCCATTGATGCGACAAGAGAATTAATGAATCACCCTGATATCTCTATGATTTTAGCTACCGGTGGTTCTGGTATGGTTAAGCAAGCTTACTCCTGCGGTAAACCAGCTCTTGGTGTTGGTCCTGGTAATGTCCCTTGCTTTATTGAAAAATCAGCTAATCTTAAAAGAGCGGTTAATGATCTTGTTTTATCGAAGTCTTTTGATAACGGTATGATTTGTGCCTCCGAACAAGCAGCAATCATCGAAGCACCTGTCTATGCAGAAGTTGTAGAATTAATGAAAAAAGCAGGTTGTTATTTTGCAACAAAAAATGAAATAAAATTACTTGAGCCTGTTGTTATTAATACTGCTACTGGTGCCGTTAACCCATCGATCGTAGGTCAGACTCCAGCAGCCATAGCGGCACTCGCAGGAATTACAATTCCAGAGAATACAAAGATATTATGTACAGAACTTGAAGGTGTTGGTCCTGAATATCCATTATCCAAAGAAAAGTTATCTCCAGTTCTTGCCGTAATAAAAGCAGCTAATCTTGAAAAGGGTTTTGCTCTTTGTGAGAAAATGATTGATCTAGGTGGACTTGGTCACTCATCCGTTATTCATTCTACCAATGAAACTGTAATTAAAACTTTCTCTGCTAGAATGAGAACAGGTCGTATCCTTGTTAACTCTCCATCTACACATGGTGCTATCGGTGATTTATATAATACTAACATGCCTTCCCTCACATTAGGCTGCGGCTCTTACGGCGGTAATTCAACAACTCATAATGTATCTGCTGTAGACTTAGTTAACTATAAACGAGTTGCAAAAAGGAGAGTTAATATGCAGTGGTTTAAAATACCTGGAAAAATTTATTTTGAATCTGGTTCAACTGCATATTTAGCAAAAATGCCAGAAATAACAAAAGCGTTTATTGTTACTGACCCATCCATGACCGAACTTGGTTATGTAAACCGTGTATTATACCAGTTAAGAAAACGCCCTGATTATGTTCACTGTGAAATTTTTGATCAGGTAGAGCCAGATCCAAGTCTTGATACCATTCTTAAGGGTGTTGAAGAAATGAACAAGTTTAAACCAGACGTAATTATTGCACTTGGCGGTGGCTCAGCCATTGATGCTGCTAAAGGCATGTGGCTATTTTATGAGAACCCTACAGCGGACTTTAAGAACATGTCCTTAAAGTTCTTAGATATTCGTAAGAGAACCTATAAATTCCCTCATTTAGGAAAGAAAGCTCAGTTTGTTGCTATTCCTACTACCTCTGGAACAGGCTCAGAAGTAACCTCCTTTGCTGTAATCTCTGATAAACACGAGAACAAGAAATATCCTCTCGCAGATTATGAGTTGACTCCTGACGTAGCAATTATAGATCCAGATTTTGTTATGACTGTACCAAAGAAGTCTACTGCATGGACCGGTATGGATGTTTTAACACACTCCATTGAAGCATATGTATCCATTCTTGCTTCTGATTACACTGACGCATTAGCAATTCATGCAATTGATTTAGTATTTAAATATTTAAAAGAGTCCTATGATAAAGGTGCAGAAAGTCCAATTGCACGTGAGAAGATGCACAACGCATCCACTATTGCTGGTATGGCCTTTACAAATGCCTTCCTTGGAATTAACCACTCTTTAGCTCATAAACTAGGTGGTGAATATCATATTCCACATGGTTGTGCTAATGCAATTTTATTACCACATGTTATTCGTTATAACGGTGTAGAGTGTCCTACTAAGTTTACCTCTTTCCCTAAATATGAAAGCTATATCGTTGGTGATAAGATCTTTGAATTAATGAAGAAGTTAGGTAAAACTCCAAAGAATAATGCAGAAGCAGTTGAAATGCTTGCAAAAGAGGTTGAAGATTTAAATCGTCATCTTGGAATACCAGCTACATTACAGGAATACGGAGTTGATGAAAAAGATTTCTTATATAAAGTACCTATGTTGGCTGATTTAGCTTTCGGAGATCAATGTACCACAGCTAATCCTAGACTTCCATTGGTATCAGAGTTAGAGGAATTATATAAATTAGCTTACTATGGTAAAAACTACAAGAAATAATATTATATAATTATATATACAAGTTAATATAGTAAAAGAAAGAAGCGAATTGAACAAATGTTCTATTCTGCTTCTTTCTTTATAAGTATTTCTTTAGTTAATTATTCCTTTAGGCTTTTTTAGTTCTTCCTTTAGGTCTTGCTTTAGGTCTTGCTTTAGTTCTTCCTTTAGGTCTTGCTTTAGTTCTTCTTTTAGTTTTTTCTTAGTTCTTTCTTTAGTTCCTTCTTTAGTTCTTCTTATAGTTCTTCTTATAATTCTTTCTTTAGTTCATTCTTTGGTTATCTCTTTTGTACTTCCCTAAAATTCTTATGCCATAAAATTATTACTATTCATTGCTTGGCTTAAAGATTTCTTTTCATCTGTGGATAGCTCTAAGAAGGATTCACCCTTGATTATTTCCTTTAAGTAAGTATAGCAACCTTCTCTACTGCTGTGAACAGAATTTATCATAATACCATTATTGTTTTTATCTAAGAGAGTTAAAACAAAGCTGAGCTTGCCACCCATTTCTTTAAATGCATCATAC
>JAFACO010000073.1 GCA_023425485.1 Bacillota bacterium | reverse complement strand
GTATATGATAGTCTGGCTTATTGCTCGAATGACATAAAATATCTTCTTGATATTTTAGCGTGTAAGAAATATATTCAAATATCCAGTTTGTCAGTTTACCAGCAACTAAAAGATAATCTTTTCGAAGAGGAATTTGATGCTAAAACTTATCCGCTAAAATGGTGTTCAAGAGAGGAGTATGCATATGATGAAATAAAAAGACAAGCAGAGTGTGCATTGTATCAAACATACACCACTATACCTGCTGTGTCTGTACGATTTCCATATGTAGTAGGAGAAGATGATTATACAAAGCGTTTGTACTTTTATGTCGAGCACATTATTAAGTCTATGCCAATGAACATAGATAATTTAACTCATACAATGGCATTTGTAAAATCGAATGAAGCAGGTAAATTTCTTGCGGAATTGCTAGATAAAGATTTTTATGGCTCAATTAATGCTGCGAGTTATGGAAATGTCTCGCTATCTGAAATAATCCATTATGTTGAAAATAAAACAGGTATGAAAGCAATTTTATCAAATAATGGTGAGAATGCACCATATAACGGAACTCCCACCTATAGCCTCGACTTGCAAAAAGCCGAAAAAATTGGATTTAATTTTTCACATCTGAATACGTGGTTATATGAATTAATAGACATTTATATTGATACAGCATTGATAAAAGAATAATGCAACATAATTTTATCCCTCGATGTGTTTCTGTAGAAACATAGCGAGGGTTTTTGATGAAATATTCTCCAATGGTACTGGTTTAGCTAAAACAACGAACCTGAATATATAGAAAGTAAAGCTGTTTTAAAATATCACAAATAATAGATATAAACATATAGTATACCGTAATTTAATCTTAGAGAAGAGAATTGAAATTGAGAGAACTTGATCCATATAAAGTATTTGTTCAATATAGGGATAAAATGATACCATATAAGCCTGTTATGGGCAGAAAATATACTATTACACATTCGGATACGACTGCACAGCTATTTGTGTTTGTGTCAGAAAATTATGCTGAAGATCAAATTACAAAAATGCGTGATGAGGTAAGAGTTGCATGGGTGATAAACAAAGAAGGAGTTGCTTTAATTGGCTGGGTACTTGTAGATGGTAAAGATGTAATTGGAAATGCTTCTGCTAGAAATCAAGTTTTCTATAACGAAATGCCTACTGCACTTCAAGCCTTACGGCAAGCTGATAGATTTTTGTTTGACACGAAGCCTTATCTTGATAACACACCAGTATATATTCACTTTATCTCAAGTGATTCTAAGTATGATAAGACTTATGATTTCGGAGTTATTGGCAACTATCAGATGAAGAGATGAACTATGTCTTTGGAACCATTATTTGGGTTTTCTCGTCTATATTATCGTAACCAAACTTGGAACGATGTCTGATAATTCTTGCTGGGCAGAGTTTGGAATTATGGATTGATGAGGAGAAAATAAATGAAACGAGTAATTATTTTTATGCTTACCCTGACCGGTCTGTTTTCATTTATGAGCTGTGCTGGGAAAACAGTTATAAAATCTGGAGAAATACACGAGAGATTAGCTGACAGTACAGAGGAAACTACGATGAAATCAGAAGTATCCTATGAGGATCTATCTCCTTATGTTATTTCACAGGCTAGTTATCCTAAGATGGCAAAGTATCCGGATGAGATGTCCTTTATTGATGAAAAGACTGGGATACTTGATGACGAGGGCTTTATGGAGGTCTATGAGGCTTGGCACAATGACAAAATGGTACAGCTTGACCAACCGGAAGGCTATAAGAATGGGATGGACGGCTTTCTTGATCTAACTATCCGACAGTTTTTAAGCAATTCAAAAGGAGAGAACTTAGTGTACTCCCCTCTAAATGTCTATATGGCCCTGGCTATGGTGGCAGAGGTGACAGATGGTAACAGTCGTCAGCAGATTCTAGAGCTGCTAGGCTCAAAAAGCATTGAGGCATTGCGTGCCCAAGCAAAGTCTGTCTGGAATGCCAACTATTTAGATGACGGTGCGGTAACCAGTGTGCTTGCTAATTCCTTGTGGATAAATAAGGACGTGAATTATATTAAATCGACCATGGATTCACTGGCAAATATTTACTATACCTCATCCTTTAGCGGAAGTATGGGTAGCAATAAATATGACAAAGCACTGCAAAGCTGGATTAATGAACAGACGGGCGGGCTTTTGGAGGAGCAGGCATCCGGTCTGGAAATGAGTCCCGATACAATTCTTGCTCTGGCCTCTACGATTTATTTTCGTGCAAAATGGGGAAGTGAATTTTCCGAAAGCAATACAAATAAAGGTATTTTCAACCTTTTAGATACAAACAACGATACTTTGGAATGTGATTTCATGAATAAGAGTGAATCGAAGAACTACTACTGGGCGGATAATTTTTCCGCAGTAGGCTTGAGTCTGGAAGGAAGTGGTAACATGTGGTTTCTGCTTCCGGATGAAGGGGTAGCTCTGGATGAGATATTGGCTGATGCGCAGACTATGGATTTTCTGCACCAGGGTGAAGCATGGAGTAACAGCAAGTATCTGGTTGTAAATATGTCTGTTCCCAAATTTGATGTAGCTTCTGAAATTGACCTGAACTCCGGGCTTAAGGAGCTTGGTGTAACTGACATCTTTGACAGCCTTCGGTCTGATTTTTCACCCATGACAGCGGATACAGATGGGATTTATCTGTCTCGATCGGAGCATGCCGCACGAGTAGTTATTGACGAGGAAGGTGTTACTGCTGCGGCCTATACCGTGATGATGATGTGTGGAGCAGCAATGCCACCCGATGAAGAAGTTGAATTTGTCCTCGATCGACCCTTTCTATTTGCGATTACCGGCTCAGACAACCAGCTGCTGTTTGTAGGCGTAGTAAATCGGCCTATATAAAACCTTACCAATAAGCGGATAATAGAAACAAATCAGACTTAATTATATTAGCGTATGAACGTCTTAAGTAATGAATAATATAAAAAGTATTGTATTCTCATTTCCATTGTATTAATGTATAAGCCTTGATATAATTGGGGTATAAGCTAACGAACGATTAGCTTATACCCACCCTTTAACCTTTGGGGAATAAATGATTAAGGAGGGGGAATTATAAAGCATAAATACTTTTTAGTATTATCTATAATTTCCAGTATACTTTTCTTTGTAATGATTTACTTTTTTTTATTTTCTATCAATAAAGTTAGTGGTGTTTATAGAAGTAAGACACAGGAAACCGTTGTTGATATGAATAAGGATTTTATGAAAGATACTGTTAATAATCTGATTTCTGATATAGAGCTTGAAAGAGTAACACAGACAGAGAATATTGGGAGTTTAGTAAGTGATACATTTTCTGTTTTGAATTCAACTATGCCGGAAAAAGACAAAGAATTTAATAATTACTTTGTTGATTTCTTTCAAAATGACTCACCTAATGATTTATGGACGATAGTTATTTGGAATAACAATGAAAATAAATTAATTTATGATTCGCATAACTTAGCAGGTGATACCTGGGAAAACACCTTAAATGCCGTTGTAGCCAATTTATCCGCTTACCGTATAGTTAATCATGGGGATGAGATAGCTGTTTTTGGAATTAGTAAAAATTATGTTGATAATATTGTTAAAACTAATATAGCTTACAAAATAAAAAAAATGCAATTTGAAGGTGATACTTATATATGGGTGAATGAAATTCTGAATTATCAGGGTGGTAAGAATTTTGCAATTAGAAGGATTCATCCGAACCTTCCAGAAGAGGAAGGGGCTTATCTTTCTACGGATACGACCGATATGAAAGGGAATCACTATTATGAAACAGAACTTGACGGAATCAATAAATATGGTGAAGTGTTTTTTTACTATTATTTCAAGGAATTACACAGTGATACGGTGTCAGAGAAGTTAACTTATGCTAAATTATATAAAGACTTTGACTGGATTATTGCAATGGGTACTTATCAGAAGGATATCCAATCGTATATAGATCAAACAAATAAAGAGAGTAAAGCGCTTGCATCCAGACTTATATTTGTACTGGGTTTTCTATTCGTTATTATAATGAGTATTGGTTATACCATTGTTATTCTGATTGAAAAATTATATTTCAGGCATTCAAAAAAAATGCTGGAATCCGAGGTCAATCAAGACGCCCTTACGAAAGCCGATAGTCGTAGAAGCGGTACAAAGGAGCTTAGCAACGCATTTAAGGAATTCAGGAAGAACGGTACTAATGCAGGAATTATGATGTTTGACATTGATTATTTTAAGAGCATAAATGATACTTATGGACATGCTGTCGGTGATTCGGTTTTGGTGGAAGTTGTAAAATCAATTTATCGTATTATTAGAAGCTCTGATAAGCTGATACGGTGGGGTGGGGATGAGTTTATAGTGATTTTTTATGGCTTGCAAGTGGAAAATGCCCTAGCTTATGGCGAGACAATATTATCAGTAGTATCTTCATTAAATTTACCTTCAGAAAGCGAAAAAATAAGTCCTACCTTGTCCATCGGCTTCTCTTATTTTAAAGAAACAGATTCTAATTTCTCGGATGCATTAAAACGTGTGGATCAGGCGCTATATGAATCCAAAACCAATGGTCGTAATCAGGTAAAAATAATATTATAAGTTTTTATAAGTAAAACGGAATGATAACAAAAGGTGTTGTTGCAAAACGATTACCCTATTACTTTGTATGTAAGCATTATATAACCCAGACTATGCCGCATTCATTAACATTGTTGATGAGTGCGCTTTTTTTCTGCAAAAAAATAAATTACTTTAAATAAACATTAGCTTATATAAGCACAATATACTTATAAAACTATTAGGAGACAATGCAGAATGAAAGATAATGAAATGTATACCACACAGGAGATTCAAGCTCAAACACAGCCAATTCCGGGAAAAGAAAGCCGTATGGATCCGGAACCAATTTATGATAATCCGGATTATAAAGGAGCCATTAGGCTAAAGGGAAAGACCGCCATAATCACAGGAGGAGACAGTGGGATTGGAAGAGCGATTGCAGTAGCTTATGGGAAGGAAGGCTGTAATGTTGTCATCGTTTATAATGTAGCGGATGATGATGCAGAATTCACGAAGAAAGTTGTAGAAGGGTATCAAGCAAAAGCAATATTAATAAAAGGTGATATTGGTGATAGCAGTTTCTGTAATCAAATTATAGAGAAAACCGTTCAAGCTTTTGGCACCTTAGATATTATCGTTAATAATGCAGCAGAACAGCATCTCCAAAAAAGACTGGAAGATATCACGGATGAGCAGCTGCAAAGGACATTTCAAACGAATATCTTTGGAATATTTTATTTAACACGAGCAGCACTGCCACATCTTAAGGAAAATAGTGTTATAATTAATACAAGTTCTGTTACAGCTTTTAAAGGAAATCCTGATTTATTGGATTATTCATCAACAAAAGGTGCAATCACAGCCTTTACTAGATCCCTGTCCGCAAATTTGGCGGAACGAAAGATAAGAGTAAACCAAGTAGCTCCCGGCCCCATCTGGACTCCATTAATTGTATCTACTCTGGATAAGAATACAGTGGGGACATTTGGGAAAAACACACCTATGAAGCGACCTGGTCAGCCAGTTGAGGTGGCAGAAGCCTATGTATTTTTGGCATCGGATGCATCTACTTATATCACGGGACAGACCATCCATATTAATGGTGGTGAAATAGTTAATGGATAGTTATTAGTAAAGATAAGTGAACTGCATATTATGAGACCGTTCTTCCAGAGTTTCTTTAGAAACTTTCTAATCTGCGAAGGAACGGTCTCTTACTATTCATGACAAGGAAACGGCTTGTCGTTTCATCTTGTTTGCTTAAAGAAAAGTGACAGAAATAATTGCACATATATTGTGTATCCTAGTTTTGAGTATTATCCTGCAGCAGTCGCCACAGGGTTGTACGACTAATACCTAAGCGCTTAGCCGCAGCTGTGTGGTTGCCCTCGGTTTCGTCAACCACCCGAATCGCGATGTCTTTGCTGATCTCTGACAGCGTACGGTTAAGGTCCAGCGGAGTGGCAGCGTTTTCTTTCTGGGAAGAGAAAGCTCCAACGTGACGCTCCTTAAGGAGTACCTGACGGACATTTTCAGCGGTGATGATATGGCTGGTACCCGTTACCGCAAGCTCCTCAATTACTCGACGGAATTGAGTATAATTGTGAGGCCAGTTGTAACGTTGCAGCAGGGACAGTGCTTCCGGATCAGCACCCAATATCTGTTTGGGCATGTTGATGTTCATGTGGCTTAAGCATAGATTCATCAGAGTGGGAATCTGATGAGATACCTGTCTAAGCGGTGGAAGATATAAGGAAAGACAGGAAAGTTTTTCTCGAAATAAGGCACCAACTTTAGAGATATATTCACCACTCTGGCAAACACAGGAAATCATTACCCTGTTTCGCTGGCATACATCCATCTCTGTCAGCACAGCAATTAACTGATACTGTCGTTCCAGTGATAATACATCCACATTTGCAAAGTACAGGGTGCTTCCTTCATCTGCCAATGGGGAGTTGTGATGTTCCATAAGAAATGCCCAGCTACGGTCGTTCAGCAGGCTGCAGTTGATAGATACTAAAGGGTTGTTCCGTAATTGGCCCTTTATGTAAAGCATGCTGACGATAGATTCCTTACCTGTGCCATCCTCTCCTGTGAAGATGACAGGAGCAGTGCTTTGACTGATTTGGTCAATTTCCTGCTGTGAGCCTTGAAGATTTCCTACAAAGCTGAAAATGCTGCTGTAATAAGCTGCCTCTGCCTCGGCTCGACCGGAGAAACTGATGCCTATTTGATTTGAGGATACTGGCAATTTTCTTTCGTCAAAGAAAAATGCGGTATATCGCAAGGCACCACTGGCAATTTGCCGAACACGAATAGAGTAGCGCATGCCTCTAAGAGAACGACTGATTCGCTGATCCCCCTCCTGTCCGGCTTGGGATATTTCGTTACGTAACAATTCCAATAATTCAGGCTTTAGTTCTTCCAGCGTGGACAGGAACAGATTTCCTTGACTGTCAAAGACAATCGTCTGTCCAATCTGCCCTCTTATTAGCTCTCGAAAAAACAAGTTTTCATCCCGCAGGTATTGTTGACTGTCACACAACAGTAAAGCCTGGTTAAAGGCATTTCGAATACTGTCTATACCTGAGGTGATAAGGAAGGAGTTGATACCAAGCCGCTGGGCTGTGGTGTTAACAATCACGTCGCAGAGAATAGTCTCACATTGTTTATCCTGAAGACTACGCAGGGTCGGTTCCACTGATTCAATAGAATCCACTGTATGGATATCAATGTCACACTCCAACAGGTCACACAGGGGTAACACATGACTCCTGATATCGGCGAAAGAAATCATGGTAATCTTATTTTTCAGTCCATTGGCTAGTTTGATAGCACAGAGAATATCATACATAGATATTTCAATCTCGATTACTGGAATGGTTAGCTTTTGCCGTAAAATCTGTGCTGTTGCACCACGGGATATTACCACATCGTAATCTCCATGAAAGTTATTCTGCGCGATGGTAAGACCCTGCTCCATATCACCGATGTAGACAGTCAAATCAATTTGGGGAAATTCTTTCGCTAAGTTCATCATCTGGATTTTCATTCCCTCGTAAGGCGCAATACCTAAAACACGAATATAATTCTTCATAATCACCTCAAAATGCGTTTCATATTTGAACATATTATACCAAATGCACAAAAAATATGCAACAGATTTTTCACATGTTTCAAATATAAACGTTTTATAAGTGGCTGTAACTTGACGAAAGCTGAAAAAATTATATAATATGAATATAAACTTAAACAAAAAGGGACAAATAATTTAAATAATACACAAAAATAAAATTAGCCCTTCTAAAGTGTTTAAATATGAAACGATAGGAGGTGGATATATGGTTAAGCTTCTAATT